>NZ_JAKMZC010000014.1:0-138063 GCF_029890535.1 Vibrio sp. S/42/10
CTATATTCCTCTGTCGCATCCAGGGACATACTTCCTCTACTTATTTACATCTATAATACTAATAAATAAAATAAAACTCGAAAAGGAAAAGTAATGGACTTATATATCTGCTCAACAGTCCGACACCTGTTATTTAGCCTGTATAAGTCACAGAGTTCAGACAGCAATAAATTATCGAAAATAATTTTCTTCTATGATTATCAAGATGTTGATCCAAAATCCATAGATACTAGTGTATTACCTAAAAACATAGAGCTAGTGTTGGTGAGTAGAAAATTATTAGTTAAGCATATTAAAAAAAACGGTTTTTTAGGTAAGTACATTTTATTCTGTTCACTTCGCGGATTATCCATAAATAACAACATAAAGAATTCGTTAACATCGTTAATAAAAGAATACGATAACAATTTGGACTTTTCCTGCACAATAAAAAAACTTTACCTTTATAATGAAAACAATAAAATGTCTAGATTATTCAGATTATTGTCAAGTTCATACTCTATGATTGAAGATGGTATGGGGAATTATGTTGAGCATAAAGTAAGCTCTAAACCAAAGCAACTACTACGTTACCTATCAAACAGAGACCCTAAGTATTATGTATTTGGTGAGATGAAGCAATGTGATGATATCTATGCGATACATCCAGAAAAACTACCTAAATCCGTATTACATAAGGGAAAAAAATTAGTACTATCCAAAAACAAAACATATACTTCAAATATTCAGCGCTGCTTTAGATTTAACAAATCTTATAGCTTAGATAAAAAGACACTCATCATCGCCACGCAGCCAACATTCAATATATTGAAGGGAAAGCTTATTGATAACGGTTTCTTTCATGAAATTTATGATTTGATAATATCGAAAAGTAGAAGTGAAGGATTTGAACCAGTTTTAAAATTACATCCGAAAGAAAATGAATCAGATTATTTATCTTTTAAAGAAAAGGGTGTAACTTTCTTATCGAATAAACAGCCTTTAGAGCTTTATTTACTCTCTAGCACAGACACTGTTAACATAATATCTATTAACTCTTCAGCAGGTATTGGTATGGAAGAGTATTGTAATATATATAAATTAATTCCTGATAGTGAAGTTTCTAACTTTGTAGATATCATAAGTAAATTAGAAATAAACAAAGATAGCCTTCGAGAGATAATCTCTATCCAGCTATCTCAAATGACATAATATTTTATTCAAATAATTCAAAAGCTAAAGGGGTTCCTGCTTCTATATTGGATAACGCTTTTTTTCCTATAACGTCTTCGTAGTATCTTGGCGCTAAACCAAACCCAGGTCGGATACTACGAACATTTTCAGGCGTCAATAACTCACCTTTCGCTATGTCTTTTACTACATATAAAGAGCGACGGAACTTAACATTACCTTTTTCAGCTTCTGTTCTTTCGTAGTTCACTTGCCCCATCGCTTGCCAAGCCGTTTTCGTGTCTTTACATAATGCAGCTAATTCATGAGGCTCAAGAGAAAAGCTATCATCTGCACCGCCCCCGTTACGATCCATTGTGACATGTTTTTCAATCAAACATGCGCCTAGAGTAACCGAAGCAACGGCGGTAGCATTGTCGATAGTGTGATCAGAAAGGCCAGATAAAACGTCAAACCGCTCTGCGATATCGGCAATCGTCTTTAAGTTATATTGTTCTGCAGGGGCTGGATAACCGCTTACACAATGCAATACAACCAATTCCTTACACCCATTATCTCGCGCTGTTTTTATTGCTTCTGCAATCTCTTCCTCGTTGGCCATTCCGGTTGAAATAATCATCGGCTTACCCGTTTGAGCAACACGCTTAATCAGAGGTAAATCAACCACTTCGAAAGATGCTATTTTGTATGCGGGAGCGTCTAGCTCCTCTAATAAATCTACAGCGGTAAAATCAAATGGTGAACTAAATATCGTAATACCTAACTCTTTTGCTTTTTCAAACAAAGGCTTATGCCATTCCCAAGGCATATGCGCTTCTTTATACAACTCATACAGAGTTTGGCCATCCCATAAACCACCATGAATTTGAAACTCTTCCGAGTCACTATCCATAGTGATAGTTTCATGGGTATAGGTTTGAAGTTTAATCGCATCAGCACCTGCTTTTTTTGCTTCTTCCATAATCTGAAAAGCTCGGTTTATATCACCATTATGGTTAGCAGAAAGCTCAGCAATAATATATGGAGGACAATTAGGACCAATTTCTCGATTATCGATGTATATGTTTTTATTCATTTTCTTCGTATACTCTCAATTTATCTTTCATAAGGTTTCTAATATCTTTCCACTCATGTGAAAAGATACCCAAATGTACTACATCGTGATATTCAGTCCCATTGAAGAAAGCATCTCGATGAGTACCTTCAACTTTAAAGCCAAATTTGGAGTGTAATTTCACTACTGGTTGATTGAAGCCTAAAACCTCACAGCGTAATTTGTGCAAACCTAATTCAGTAAATGCGTGCTCTAGGGCCCGATATTCCATCAAAGATCCGGTACCTCTTACCGCGTTGGGCGACGCATAGAATGCCCAAGAAGCGATTCCAGGAATTCGATTTATATCAGTAAATCCAACAACCCCAGCTGGCTCTCCATTTAACTCTGCTAGAAAATATTCTTTTGAACTATCCTTGCACATGCTAGAAAACCATGACTTGTGCTCATCCATAGTGATTTCATGAGAGGTGTACATATTTTTTCTAACATCTGGAGAGTTTCTCCAAGCAAGAATTTCTTCTAAATCACTTTCTTCAATTGGCCTAAATTTAATCACTCTTTGTTTCACGACAAAAGCTCTCCATTGTTTGAACGACCTTATTCGCACCGAAGCCATCAACTTCAAAATCACTAAAAGGTTTGATGTCATCCCACCTTTCACATAAACGCGCTAGCTCAAGTGCATAAGTATCGGTACTCGTCGTTATACCTTCACCTAAGTATTCAACAAACCCTAAATCTGACAAGTAATTTGACAGTATTACTTGATTCTCCGCTACGGAAACTATCGAGGCTGGAACTCTGAGACAAAAACGCTCCCAGTTACTTACTCCTGAGGCGCCAATTGCATATTTGCTATTACTTAAAGATAAATCAAAACTCTCTAAATTTTTGTATATAGAAACATTGCTCTTTTGATTAAGCTTTATCAAAGCATCAAAACGAGGGTTGATTCTCCCCGTGATCAAAATAGTATTAAACGGGAGCCTCTTAAACTCATTTGCTGCAAGAATAAACTTCTCGCACTCATTTGTAGGATCTGTTCCACCAAAAAAGACTAAGAGTTGATTGGATATTGAATCTCGGGGCGAATCCCGCAATGTTGAAAAGCTCTCTCTTAAAAGAGCATATTCAGGACCAAGGAGCTTGGTAGCAGAACAATCCGAATATCTTTTTGAAATGTTCGGCCATAGGTTTTGGTCGAGAATAATATCACTACAGTGTTCACGGTTAAGGTCATCAATCGATAAAATAGCGCATGACAGCTTACCTATAATGATACTTTCCCATTCATGGTCCAGCGCATAGTGATCCACAATCACCCACTCGGAAGAATCAACTTTAGATAGAAAGTCATTTGCATCTTCTTCAACGCTACGTTGAAGCCAAGCTTTATAATCAGCGCTATGGGAGGGAGTCATTTGTAGACAAGAGGGAGTCAGCTCTAATACGTCAAAGCCTCTATCACGGATATATGTAATCATGTCCCCAGGCTGAGGCAGACAAGCAAAGCATACAGAAAAACCTTTGCTTTTTAATATATCAGCAAGCACCAAACAGCGCATGACGTGGCCACTACCGATAAATAGTGACGCATCCACTCGGAAGGTAACCTTCATTATTTATCCTAACCTCAATGCTGAAAAAAGAGATTCAGCCAGTTCCCAGTCTTCTTGGGTATCAATATCTTGAACGCGTTTTCTCGGCAAGAGCACGGCCTTAGAGTGGCTGGAAAACACCGATAGTTTATTCAGGAAAGCATCTTTACGACCCCAATAAAACTGGCCAGCATCGTGATACGCTTCTTCCAAGTCTTGTGATCTTACCTGTTCGTTCTCAGGCGAAAACATCGAAACATAGCCTTGCTCATCAAGCTTAATTGCACGCTGAATCGGAAAAGGAAACGATGTGGCACCAAATGTAAATTGCACACTATTTCCTCTAAGTAGCTCGTAGCCTTTCTGAAGATCTTCAGGTAAAACAAACGGAGCAGTGGCGTACAAACAACAAACATCACCAATATCCCAGCCATTATTAGCGCACCAAGTTATTGCATGGTGTATCACATCCATAGTGGTAGCGTAGTCATCGGAGATATTTGAAGGCCGTAAAAATGGCACTTCAGCACCATACTTTATCGCTACCTCGGCTATCTCAGCATCATCAGTAGAGACAATAACCTTATCAAAACAATCCGAAGCAAGTGCAGCCTCGATTGAGTAAGCGATCATAGGTTTGCCATGAAAGTGCTTTATATTTTTACGAGGAATACGCTTGCTGCCACCACGTGCAGGAATAATAGCAACGTTCATTATTTACCTGTCAAAATTTCAGTTACTACACGAACAACGGTATTTTGCTGTTCTTCCGTCATACCATGGAACATTGGCAGTGAGATGGCTTCTTGATAGTAGCGTTCTGACTCAGGGAATTCCCCTTCAGTAAAGCCCATAGCTTGGTAATATGGCTGAGTATGCACAGGAATGTAATGCAAATTAACACCGATACCATTTTCACGCAGGGCGTCAAACACTTGTTTATGAGTTAATGATATCTCATCCAACTTCAAACGAATTACGAATAAATGCAAACCTGAGTATGTATTTTCAAGTTGATAAGGAAGTACCAAGGGTAATTCAGATAACATTTGATTATAACGCTTAGACAACACATGGCGCGCCGCAACAAATTCATCAAGACGTTGCATTTGCGTGACACCCAACGCCGCTTGAAGTTCTGTCATGCGGTAGTTGAAACCTAAATCAACCTGTTGGTAATACCAGCCACCATGAGAAGCTTCCGTCATCATTTCAGGATCTCGTGTAATACCATGACTGCGCAAGAGAGCCATTTTATCCGCTAGCTCTTTCTGGTTCGTTAATGCAGCACCACCTTCAGCCGTTGTGACAATTTTTACAGGGTGAAAACTGAACACTGTAATATCAGAATACTTACAATTACCGATTGGTTGTTCATGATATTGACCACCAATAGCATGAGAAGCATCTTCAATGACTTTAAAGCCATATTCTTTGGCTAGCTTAGCAATGGATTCCATATCACAAGGCTGACCACATAAGTGAACAGGAACTACGACTTTAGGTAGAGTTCCTATAGCTTTAGCAGTAATTAGCTTTTGCTCTAGCTTTTTAGGGCACATGTTATAAGTTGCTGAATCAATATCAACAAAGTCCACTTTAGCTCCGCAATAAAGACCACAGTTTGCAGACGCAACAAAAGTAACAGGCGTTGTCCACAACCAGTCACCTTCCCCCAAACCTAAAGCCAAACAAGCGATATGCAGAGCCGAGGTTGCACTATTCACTGCTAACGCATACTGAGCACCAGTATGTTCTGTTAACGCTTTTTCAAACGCAGGAACTTGTGGCCCCTGAGTTAGAAAATCAGATTTAAGGACATCAACTACACTATCAATGTCTTGCTGACTGATATCTTGCTTGCCGTATGGAATCACTGTTCTACTCACACTGTAAATTTAGGATCAACATGTTCTTTGATTAGGTCACGTAGACCTTCAATCGTTTCCCACTCAGTATTGGTGCCTGAGTTGTATTTAAAACCAAAAGGCACTTTCTCAGCCTTATGGTGATTCATGTACTCATCTTCTGTGTATGTAAAAGAGACAGAAGGAAGGATCGCGTAATAACGACCTAAATCAATCGTATTGAGAGAATCAGTATCAGTGATCATTTCTTCATGAAGTTTTTCTCCTGGGCGAATGCCAACAACCTTCGTTGCCATGCCCGGCGCAATAGCTTCAGCGATGTCTAGAATTTTGTACGAAGGGATCTTAGGAATAAAGATCTCACCACCCAAATGGTTTTCAAGTGCATACATGACCATATTCACGCCATCTTGAAGAGAAATATTAAAACGCGTCATCTCTTCATGTGTAATTGGCAGTACACCTTCTTCTTTTTTCTGCATAAAGAATGGAATAACTGAACCACGAGAGCCCATAACATTGCCGTAACGTACGACACTGAAACGAATGTCTTTTGAGCCTTTAATATTGTTCGCAGCGGCAAATAGCTTATCCGATGCAAGTTTCGTAGCACCATATAAGTTAATTGGTGCACATGCCTTATCGGTCGAGAGAGCAACGACATCTTTCACACCACACGCAAGAGCTGCACTAATCACATTCTCTGCGCCATCAATATTGGTGCGAATACATTCAGTCGGGTTGTACTCAGCAGTGTCTACTTGTTTGATCGCAGCGGCGTGGATAATGACATCAACATCTTCACACGCTTGAATCATACGATTACGATCACGCACATCGCCAATAAAGAAGCGCAGTTGAGGGAAATCCTTAGCTGGGTATTGTTGCTTGATTTCAAACTGTTTTAGTTCATCACGAGAAAAAATGATGATTTTCTTTACATCTTGGTAACGTTCTAAAATCGTTTTAATGAACTGTTTACCAAATGAACCTGTGCCACCTGTAATTAATACTGTTTTGTTATTTAGCATATTCAACTACTCTATTATGTCTTTTATATTCTTAGTCTGTAGACTCAGAATTTTAAATTCAAATTAATTTCTAACTACCTGGCTAGTAGTTTCTCAAAAAACTCCAAATGCTTCTTCACTGTCACTCGTGAACTAAAGCTTTCATCTAGGCGCTTCTTAGCCGCTTCACTCATTGTTGTGCACTTTGCCTTATCTTGTGCGAGCTTGTCCATAGCCTCCCCTAACGCCTTGGCGTCACCAGTCGGGACAATATAACCAGTCTCGCCATCTACAACGAGTTCAGGAGCGCCACCGGTAGTTGTCACTACTGAGGTTGTGCCATTTGCCATCGCTTCGACAATCGTGCGTGGTAGCCCTTCTCCGCTAATCGATGGCTGAACTTGAAAATCAGCCATACACATGAGTGAAGGGATGTCAGTACGATGACCAATGTAGTGAATGCGCTCACTCATAGGACTTGCTTTCATCTCATCAAAATGAGGCTCGTAGCCGCTGCCCGCTAAGATCAAATGGAAGTTCGGTGCAGTAATGTATTTGGTCGCCTCAAGTAAGATAGAGATGCCCTTACTTGGCCTTACGTGCGCTGCAGTAATCGCGACGACATCATCTTCATTCAAACCAAATTCAGAACGCTCGGTTGGTGGTACTTTATACCAATCCAATTCATGCCCTTTGTATATGGTAACAACGTTATCTTTGTTCTTCCAAACACGCTTCACCACATCTTGTCGAACCGCTTCAGAAACACAAACTATGCCATCTACACGAGGATGTAGCTGTGTTAGATAAGCACTTGGGTCATGTCGATATAAACCTCCAGTAGTGCCTCGATAAACGACTAATTTAACCTTAAAGCCAATACAGGCAAACGCCGCATTAGGTATCGTTTTTGAGTTGAAAGCATAGCAGATGTCGTAATCATGCGTTTTCAGCTCGTGGCGAATCTTTTTAATGGTGTCAAAACAAACTTTACGCTTTGGGTAACCATCAACGACTCGAATACCGCACTCTTCTAGCTTTGATACATGCTCAGACTCACCTTGGGTCATGATAGTGACTTGGTGACCTTGACGCGCAAGTTCTATAAAAATCGCAGCTTCTGGACGCAAACTATTCCATGCATGTAAGTAAGATGCACAAACTAAAATCTTCATCTCTCGGTTCCTATTTGGCTTGGTCGTTTGAGCGGTCATCTGAGCGGTTTTCAAGAATCCACAAACCGACGTATTTATTGAAATTCACTTGAGCGTAAGTCATCGCCATAATGAAGCCGACACTGCCATCCATAAAGCCACGGCGAATGATATACACAAGGAAGAACGTCCATATTGCACGTAATAAAGCTAAAAATAAGCCGTGTGATTTCTTACCTTTGCGATGGTACTTTTGCGATCCAAGCCAAGCGTACTGCGCTGCTTTGTCTAAACCATGACCATAATCGCGATGGGTGTAATGAAGAAGAAACCCCTTCAGTACTCCTGTAGAGCCTTGCTCAGGAACGACGGTCTCGTGAACCTCGTCTAACGTATATCGAGAGCCTTCTCTCTTAAACAGTCTTAATACTGCACGAGCACTGCGGCCATGTTTTAGAGTCGTGCCATAAAGAGTCACTCCCCAAGGCAATTTGTACGCAGTGTGTTTGATTTGATCTTGTTTTAATAGTTCAACAAGAGCGTCGCTCATCTCTTTATCGAGAGCTTCGTCAGCATCAATTGATAGCACCCAATCACATGTCGCTTTATCTAGCGCTCGCTGTTTTTGCTTACCAAAGCCAGGCCAATCTGTGATTGTCACGTTATCTGTATATTTTTGGCATATTTCAACGGTTGCATCTGTTGAGCCACTGTCTAAAACAATCAGTTCATCGGCAATATCAACAACAGATTTAAGGCAAGTTTCAATTCGGTCTTCTTCATTCTTGGTAATAACAATGACAGACAGGGTATGTTTTCTCATTATTCAGCCCTAGAATTTCCAATAGTTTAATGATTTACGGATTTTAAAGTTACGAATCCAATTTTTTGGCTTGTTATCTTGCCAGCCGCTTTCTAGCACATCAGTAATAGCACTCAGAACTCTCGCTGAGGATTGCCCATCTAAATATGGTGTTATTGACGGGCCGTAATGAGCGATAGCGTTATCTCTTTCTTCATCAGGTAGCATTGCTTGCTTAATTGCTGACTCTAATTGCTCGGCTTGAGTAATGTTAATAAAGCTTGCTTGAGGGTCTCGATTATTTACCGTGACAACAGGCTTATTGAGCAACAAGAATTCCTGAAATATCGATGAGTTGTCACACACCATAACATCAGCACGATGTTGCATTTCAATCACTCGGTCATTATCGAAAAAGAGAAGGTTATCCCCTTCCAGTGCTTGATATTTCGCTCTCGTCTCTTGATTCATTTTCGGATGAAGAGTCACTAACCATTGCCACTGACTCAGTTGACTGAGGCGCTTAAGCTCTTCATAAACCAACTCTGCACACGATAAGCTTGGCGAAAAAGTGGAAGCGAACAGAATTTGAGGTCTCTCATGACGGTTCTCACTAGCTTGATAATTAAACAAGCTATCGAGCTTCAGCCACCCGGTCTCTTTAACTTGAAAATAGCCGCGCTGCTTAGCTAGCGGCTCAAGCGAGCTTGTTCTTTCATGGCCTTCGGTGCAATACAAATCAAATAGACCACGTTCAGGGTATAAGTTCCCACGTTTGCTCTCGTTCAAACCATGAAATACTTGTACCTTCAACCCTGGAATAAACGCTGGAACACGATCACCGGGCACTAGAACGGCAGAAGGATTAAAGGCAATAGCTTCTGTCAAAGAGACGCTCTGCTCTTGATCCAGTAAAAGATGTTCAGAAGCGTCTTCACCAACAAGCAACCACTTAACCTCATGGCCGAGTTGCTTCGCGTAATCATAGAATGGGCGAAGAATAGCAAATGAATAATTTTGCTCGACGTAGAGCAAGAAACGATAGGTTTGATCGGTTTGCATAAGCGATGAGATAAAATTCACCATGTCCGTTTGAAAGCGCAACTAAGCATTTAATTATAACGCTCTTTACTTTCGAGATTGAAGAAAATACTCTTCTGAATATTGATTTTACCTTCTGGTGTCACTGTTCTTATGCTTATACGACTTATCTATACTCTCATATTGTCATTAGCTTCTCCGCTACTGCTGTATGGGCTTTATAAGAGCAAACCTGGAAAGCCAAGTTTTGGTCAGCGTTGGAAAGAACATTTCGGGATCACACCGCAAACTCAAGGTAAGAATCCTATCTGGATTCACGCAGTATCGGTTGGTGAATCGATTGCCGCCGTACCGATCATCAAGCAACTGAAGCGACGCAATCCAAACCAAGCCATTATCGTTACCACGACAACCAGCACGGGTGCAGAGCAGATAGAAAAACTCGGTGATTTAGTCGAGCATCGCTACATGCCGATTGATTTTTCTTGGTGTATTCGAGGTTTTTTGAAGACTGTTCAGCCTAAACAGATGTTAATCATGGAAACCGAGTTATGGCCAAACACACTGCACTGCGTCGCGAAAGCTGGAATCCCCATTTCGGTACTCAACGCTCGCCTATCTGAACGCTCGTGCCAGCGTTATGCTAAATTCCAAGCCGTTTTTGATCTCTTAGCCAAAAATCTCTCTCAAGTACTTTGCCAATACCCAAGTGATGCTGAGCGTTTTATACGATTAGGGTTAGATAAAGCATCTGTGCATGTGACTGGGTCGATCAAGTTTGATATTGAAGTTTCAGCTGAACAAGTATCAAAAGGCAAAGCGTTACGTGAACAAATTGGCTTTGAACGCTGTGTGTGGATAGCAGCCAGCACTCATCAAGGCGAAGATGAAATTGTCTTAGACGCTCATAAACAGCTCCTTAAAGACAATCCGAATACCTTGCTGATGATTGTGCCTCGTCACCCAGAGAGATTTAACCAAGTGTCTGAGCTAGCTCAAGAGCACGGCTTCAAGACTATCACTCGAACGAGTCAGCAACCAATCACCTCTAATGTTGAAGTTTATATTGCGGATACGATGGGAGAAATGTTGGTATTACTCGGCGGATCTGATGTGTGCTTTATGGGAGGAAGCCTTGTGGGCGGTAAGGTGGGTGGCCACAATCTTCTAGAGCCTGCGGCACTGCAGTTACCTTTACTCAATGGCCCTAGCTATTTTAACTTCAGCGAGATCACAGACAAACTGCTTGAAGCTCAAGCCGTCACTATTTGTCAAAATAGCCAAGATATCGCTGGCCAACTCCAACAACTGTTCAAACAATCAGAACTGCGTAAAACTAAAGGCTTAGCGGCTTATCAAGTGGTTGAACAGAATCGAGGGGCGTTGGATAAAACCTTGGTATACATTCTTAATTAATGACCATTCTTAGCTAGTCACCACTCTTAACTAACAGCAACTAACCTTGGTAGCCTTGCAATAACGGTTCCCAATCCTGCTCTTGCCATTGAATCTGGCGCTTGTTCACTTCTTTTAAGAACGAGCGCTTTAAGCGATTCAAGTTGTCTTCTTTCCAGTCATCACCCGCTTGATGACCACACTTATCAAAGTCAATGATCCACACGTTTTGCGAGTCATCAAGCAAGATATTATGAATGTTGAGATCGGTATGATTAACCCCAGCATCGTGCATCTTGCGTACCTCTTGCCCAATTCGACGACAAATATCCGCATCTATCGGGCTATTGACCAAGACATCAACCAGATCTTTGGCATTGGGAATTCGTTCAGACATTAAGTCCGCTCGATAAAGTAGTCCGCTTTTAATGGCTCTAGCAGCAATGGGCTTCGGTACATTCACACCTGCGTTTGCCAATGCCTTGAGAACATTAAGCTCCATCGCACAGCGCGTGTTTTCCCAATCAGAGAAGCGATATTGGTCTTCGACGAGCTTCCCAAACAATCCGCCACGGCGATAATGGCGCAATGCGGCCTGTATTCCATCAAGCTGAATGAACCATGTGGTACCGCGTCCTTGAGCACTGCCTGAAATGGCGTCTTGTTGCTGCCAATATTCAGCCTCAAAAATCTGAGCGATATCGCCCTCTGGTACCTGAGCCAAAAGTTCAGGGTCGTACCAAATTGTTTGGTTCTTGGTGCTAATCGTTTCCATCTATGAGGCCTTTGGGTCGCTTTTCGTCATTGCTATTTTACAACTAATGCGAGTATCTGCATAATTCTGATGTTATTCACTTTTTTCGGGCACTTTATGTCACTGTTCTCAACTGCACCTCAATCTCTTTGCATACTTCGCCTCTCCGCGATTGGCGATGTTTGTCATGCTATTTCTGTGGTTCAAGCCATCCAGAAGCAGTGGCCTGAAACGAAAATCACTTGGATAACGGGCAAAATAGAAGCCATGCTGATCGGTGATCTACCCGGTATTGAGGTGATTGTTTTCGATAAGAAACAAGGCTTCAAAGGAATGCGTGAATTATGGCGTCAGCTATCTGATCGTAAATTTGATGCACTTCTGCATATGCAAGCCGCACTCAGAGCCAGCGTGCTATCTTGGGGGATAAAGGCGAAGTGCAAAGTGGGATTTGGCAAAAACCGTACTCGTGAAATGCAGTCACTCTTTACCAACCACCATCTACCTATTTCAGATAAGTTTCATGTGTTGGATAACTTTGCCGAATTTGCTCGCTACATTGGTGTCCCCTTCGATAAGCCTCAATGGGATATCCCTTTAACACCTGAAGATGAACAACTCGCAATTAGCACCATGGCAGACAAGCCGACCTTGGTTATCTCCCCAGCGGCAAGCAAAGATTCACGCAATTGGTTAACTGAGCGATATGCAGCTATTGCTGATTATGCTGTCGAACAAGGCATGCAAGTGGTGTTATGTGGTTCTCCGGCACCAAGAGAAGTTAACCTTGGTAGCGACATCGAAAAATTATGCCAGTCGCCAGTAACCAACTTGATTGGCAAAACGAACTTGAAGCAACTGACTGCCGTACTGAAACATGCAACGGTGGTATTGGCACCTGATACTGGCCCAGCCCACTTGGCAACTACGCAGTCAACGCCTGTAATCGGCTTGTACGCGCACAGCGACCCTCGTAGAACAGGACCTTACAACGATCTCGATATCGTAGTGAGTGTTTATCAACAGCACGTAGAAGCACAACAAGGTAAACCAGTCGCAGACCTTCCATGGGGAACCCGTGCTAAAGGCGATGATCTGATGAAAGACATCACACTCGATATGGTAAAGCAGCAACTCGATAAGGCCTTAAACTCTAGTAAAGCACTGAATTCGAACACTACATTAAGCAAGGACAGCTAAAATGAGCACACACGTTATTTATCCAGGAACTTTTGATCCGGTGACCAATGGCCACCTTGATATCATTGTTCGTGCCGCTAGCATGTTTGACCATATCACTGTTGGAGTAGCAGCGAGCCCAAGTAAAAAAACCATGTTTGAATTAGATGAACGTGTAGAGTTGTTACGTGATGCGGTGTCTCACTTACCTAACGTGTCTGTTGAAGGATTTTCGGGGTTACTGGTCGATTTTGCTAAACAGCAGCAAGCGAATGTGTTGGTGCGAGGCCTAAGAACAACCATGGATTTTGAGTACGAGTTTGGACTCACCAGCATGTACAGAAAGCTACTTCCAGGCCTTGAAAGTGTATTTTTAACGCCTTCAGAGGAGTATGCATTCCTCTCTTCGACAATAGTTCGAGAGGTGGCCATTCATGGTGGAGACATTAGCCAGTTTGTGCCACAAAAGGTGGCAGCCGAGATAAAGCTGAAGACAGCCAAGTAATTCTCTTTACCTAAACCGAAAAAATTAGCGCTCAGTGAGCGCTATTTTTTATTCAAAGTTTATCAATTACTACAGCGAGTAATAGGCTTTATACCAATCCGCGAAAGCTTTCGCGCCTTCTTGGATCTTCACTTGAGGTTTATAGCCAACCGCTTCAAACAAATCTTCCGTATCAGCGTAAGTCGCGTACACATCACCAGGCTGCATTGGCATGAAGTTCTTTTTCGCTTCAACACCTAGAGCACCTTCTAATGCTTCGATGTAGTCCATTAATTTAACAGGGCTGCCATGACCGATGTTAAACACGCGATACGGAGCAGAACTGGTTGCTGGTGACCCTTGCTCAACGGTCCAATCTGGTTGCTTGGCTGGAATACGATCTTGAACACGAATAATACCTTCAACAATATCATCGATATAAGTGAAGTCACGCATCATGTCGCCGTTGTTATAAATGTCGATTTCTTTGCCCGCTACGATTAGATTCGCAAACTTGAACATCGCCATATCAGGGCGACTCCAAGGGCCGTAAACCGTAAAGAAGCGAAGACCTGTCGTTGGTACGTCGTATAAATGAGAATAGGTATGCGCCATCAACTCATTCGACTTCTTAGTCGCGGCGTACAGTGAAATCGGGTGATCAACACTGTCTGCTGTATGGAATGGCATTTTTTGATTCAAGCCATAAACGGAACTCGATGAAGCATAAACGAGGTGTTCAACCTTATTATGGCGACAGCCTTCAAGAATAGCTAAGTGACCGACAAGGTTGCTATCGGCATACGCCATTGGGTTATCAATTGAGTAACGAACGCCAGCTTGCGCTGCTAAATGAATCACACGGTCAAATTTTTGCTCAGCAAACAGCTTCGCCATGCCCTCTCTATCAGCAAGATCCAGCTCAATAAAGGTCAGATTTTCATGTTCGATACGTTTAAGGCGGTCATGCTTTAAAGAGACTTCGTAGTAGTCATTCAAGTTATCAATACCGACAACCTCATGGCCTGCTGCGCATAGTCGCTCTGACACTGCAGAGCCGATAAAACCGGCAACGCCAGTTACTAAATATTTCATTCTACTATTCTCAATTCATATCATTAATGTAATTGTAGCGACTAGCACTTATATCTACTAGCAGTAAAAAGTGAACGCGCGTTCAGTTTTTTTATACTTGGCACTCTTCGCAAAAAAACGTATTTCTTTGCCCTATTTTCAATTCTTGAATCAGAGCTTCACAGCTTGGGCACTTTTCACCCGCTTTCCCATACACTTGCAACTCTTGGGCGAAATACCCCGGCTTGCCATCTGCTTGCGCAAAATCTTTTAAAGTAGTGCCACCTTGTTTGATGGCAGTCGCAAGTACTTGTTTTATCTCTTTGGTCAGTAACATCCACTCTGCTTGAGTTATCTTGTTAGCAGGGCGAAGTGGATGAATTCGTGAAGAAAACAGCGCCTCATTAGCGTAGATGTTACCCACTCCTACCACTACTTTGTTGTCCATGATGAACTGTTTGACGGCAACTTTACGCTTTTCTGCTTTCTCGGCAATGTAATCTGCGTTGAAGTCATCGGTTAACGGCTCAGGACCAGAGCCAAGTAGTACAGTATGTATCTCATCAGGCGCCGACCATAGCCAAGCACCAAAACGACGCGGATCGTTGTAACGCAATATCTTGCCATTGGTGAGCTTAAGATCCACGTGATCGTGTTTTGCTGGCGGGAAATCTGCGTCTAACACGCGCAGTGAACCAGACATACCAAGGTGAACAATTGCTGTGCCCATATCGGTTTCAATCAGTAGGTACTTTGCGCGACGCGAGATAGAGCGAATCACCTGCCCTTCTAATTTCTTAAGTTCTTGAGGGATATCCCAACGCAGCTTGGGGGTACGAAAGGTAAGGGTTTTAATCGTCTCGCCAACTAAATGAGGCGAGATCCCCATGCGGCTTACTTCAACTTCGGGTAATTCAGGCATAGTTAGTCGTCCGATTTCATTGGTTTGTCTGATATAGACTGCTTGTTTGATGTAGATAGTTTGTCTGATTTTAAGGACTGGTCTGAGCCAAAGCTTGGAAACAAATAGTTCTCTTCAATAGACACTGCTAGCCACTGATCATTCCAGTTTTTTAACAACCAAAATTCAGGCAATTGATAATAAGTAATGCGCTGTGGCTCTTCTTGGTCTTGATACCACACTTCAATGGTGTGGGGTGTCTTTAGCTGAGGGGCAAGATCGGTATAAGTTTTTGAATCGACTTCAGTGCCCACAAGCTCTTGCCATCGCTGAGACAGCTCTTGTGCACTGGTAGTTTGAGGAAGTGTTGTGTCTTTAAATTGATAAATCCAATGACCATCCTCTTTCAAAACTGACCAATGAGCAAAGTGTAAAGCTTGAAGCTCAGCTGCTGGATTTAAAAGAGAGGGATAAGGACTGCTGACATTAACTTCAGGCTCGGGCTCGATAAGATACGCTTTGATCAAAGTGGGCAGGTTTAATACCCCAATAAAAGCGATCACGCTTAACATGAGTATGTTGTTCCACCGGCGTCCACGATATCTCATCTGATTCTGCTCATCTAACCTATTGAGTGTTCAGTATATCGTGAAAAAGGCGATACTTTCTATGTTGCGCTATTTTCTATCACATAAGCCCATCGGCAAGTGTAACGTCTTTACGGTAGGTGCCAAATTGAGCCAATGAAACTTACGCCTATCAAAAACACTGAGTCTTCTCGAAAAAGCTTAAGCCTCTCAAAATACTGGGGCGAATCAAATTTTGGGCATAAAAAAACCCAGCTATAAGCTGGGTTTTTAATTTATTCTTCTATAAAAGAAGAGACAAAGGGGCTATCAATTACTTGATTTTAGCTTCTTTGTACATAACGTGCTGGCGAACTACTGGATCAAACTTTTTGATCTCAAATTTGCCTGGCATGTTACGCTTGTTCTTGTCAGTTGTGTAGAAGTGACCAGTTCCAGCAGAAGATACTAGACGGATTTTCTCACGAATGCCTTTAGCCATTGCTTAATTCCTCTTAAACGTTTTCGCCACGTGCACGGATATCAACAAGAACAGCATCGATGCCTTTCTTATCAATAATACGCATGCCTTTAGCAGTTAGACGTAGTTTAACAAAACGTTTTTCGCTCTCTACCCAGAAACGGTGAGTTTGTAGGTTCGGCAGAAAACGACGCTTGGTAGCATTGCGTGCGTGTGAACGGTTGTTACCCGTTACTGGACGCTTACCAGTTACTTGACATACTCGGGACATGAATGTCTCTCCAAATCGTTTCAGCTCGATATCAACCTTGGTGGCCGAACCTCTCTATCAATTCTGAAAATAGAGGTAAAAACCACAATGGAAAATCCATTCAAGGCTATCAAAGGTCGCGTATTATACTAACTTGACATGCATTGCTCAAGACCCGAACAGATCCTTTTTAAGGATTTCGTGATCTTTTTTTGAGCACCGCAGCTATTTGAGTAATCAGAGCTGATTTAAGGTTCTAAAATGTGGGCGGAATAATAGCAGATTTAACGCAACTAACAACCTAAAATGTGATTCAAATCCATCCTCTCTCTGCAAAAGAGATAACTTCACCATCTCCAACCACAAAATGGTCGAGAATTCGGATGTCCACCAGCGCCAATGCATCGGTTAATCGGCGTGTAATTCGCCTGTCTGCTTGGCTTGGCTCCGCAACACCAGAAGGATGGTTGTGAGCCAAGATTAAGGCGGCGGCATTATGATGAAGTGCCCTTTTGACGACTTCTCTTGGGTAAACCGATGCTGCATCGATGGTTCCTTCAAACATGACTTCATCCTTTATTACCCGGTTTTGATTATCTAAGAACAATATATAGAAGGCTTCTCGCTGGCGATCGCGCAACATACTCGAAAGATACAACTTGGTATGATTCGGACTGGTCAACGCGTCCCCTCGAGATAATGTCTCTGCTAAGTAGCGTTGCGTCATCTCCAATACGGCCTGCAATTGGACGAACTTTGCCTGCCCCATTCCCTTATGAGCACAAAACTCGGCCTCCGTTGCTGAAAAAAGATGACGCAGCGAACCAAAATCTTTGATCAACTTGTCAGAAAGCTCTAGAACGTTCATTCCTTGCGTACCCGTTCGAAGAAATATCGCGAGCAGCTCTGCATCAGTCAAAGAGTCCGGCCCTCTATTGAGTAGCTTTTCTCTTGGCATAGATTCAGCAGGCATTTTACTTATAGGCATATAAAGCTAACTAGTTAGTCATGAACACAACGCATCAGCTTAATGAGCTTATTAAGAGAGATCGTTTAATAAAGACCAAAGGAAACGAGTCGCTAGCAAAACCATGTAATTGATAAGTTTGATAACACCAACTTGATGAGCGTCAAATCTGTTCCAATTCTGCTTCTAGGCACTAATCCTTTGTTCTGATATCGTAAGTCCCAGAAAAATTAAGGAACAGAATCATGCAAACACTGGTTAATCAACAGAGCAGCGCTGACCAACAAGGCTTAGTTGGCAAAAAAATCCTACTTGGTATTAGTGGTGGTATCGCAGCTTATAAATGTGCCGAACTGACTCGCCGCTTAATTGAACGTGGAGCGCAGGTACAAGTCGTTATGACAAATGCGGCTAAGGAGTTCATCACTCCTCTCACCATGCAAGCTGTATCTGGAAGACCGGTGTCTGATAGTTTGCTTGATCCTGCTGCTGAAGCTTCGATGGGGCACATCGAACTCGCGAAATGGGCCGATTTAGTACTATTAGCGCCAGCAACGGCTGACCTTATTGCTCGCATGACGGCGGGCATGGGCAACGACTTGCTGACCACTCTGGTTTTGGCGACCGATGCGCCAGTTGCGGTATCCCCAGCAATGAACCAGCAAATGTACAGCCACCCGGCGACTCAAGAGAACATTGCCACGCTAAAACGTCGTGGTTGTGAAATCTGGGGCCCTGCTGCAGGCGAGCAAGCGTGTGGTGATGTCGGCATGGGTCGCATGCTAGAACCAATGCAACTCGTACACCGTTGTGAAGACTTCTTCCAACCTAAGCCGCTTGCTGGTCGCTCTGTATTGATAACGGCGGGGCCAACTCGTGAAGCCATCGATCCTGTGCGTTACATTACCAATCACAGCTCTGGCAAGATGGGCTATGCACTGGCTGAAGCAGCTGCTAAACAAGGCGCAACAGTCACTCTAGTCAGCGGCCCGGTATCACTAGCAACGCCAAACAAAGTTAATCGTATCGATGTCGACAGCGCTCAGCAGATGTTTGATGCGGTTACAACAAACGCTTCTCAACACGATATATTCATTAGCTGTGCTGCAGTGGCCGACTATCGTCCACAGTCCATTGCAGACCAAAAGCTTAAAAAGGTCGATGGTAAAGACGACATGACCATTCAAATGGTTAAGAACCCAGACATTGTCGCTTCTGTTGCCTCAATGACCGAAGGTCGTCCCTTTACCGTAGGCTTTGCTGCTGAAACTCAAGATGTAGAGAAATACGCTCGCGGAAAGCTCGAAAGAAAGAACCTTGATATGATTTGTGCCAATGACGTTTCTGTCGAAGGCCAAGGTTTCAATAGCAGTAGCAATGAATTGCACCTTTACTGGAAAGGCGGCGATAAATCTCTACCACTAGAGAGCAAAGACACGCTAGGTTTCCAGATCCTCGATCAGATCCAACAGCTTATTGATGCATAAACGCACAGATTTGCTCTGACAATCTGCTGACACCTCTCGATTCTGTTGACCTAGGGCTCACAAAACTAGGAAACAGAATTGAATGGTGTTTATAATCTTTCTTCACTCAATCCTCATCTTTAGGAAAGGAAGTAAATAGATGGCTGGTACTCGAAAATCAAACCGTCGTGAAGAAATCCTACAAGCTCTCGCACAAATGTTGGAATCGACCGAAGGTGCTTCTCGTATCACAACGGTAAAGTTGGCTAAGCAAGTCGGCGTATCTGAAGCTGCGTTATACCGCCACTTCCCAAGCAAAGCCCGCATGTTTGAAGGCTTGATCGAGTTTATAGAAGAAGCGTTGATGTCTCGAATCAACCGCATTCTCGATGAAGAGAAAGACACTCTTGAGCGTATCCGCTTAGTGATGCAACTGATCTTAGTCTTCTCTGAGCGCAACCCAGGCTTAACTCGTATTTTATCGGGTCATGCCCTAATGTTTGAGAATGAGCGTCTTCGTGAACGAATTAATCAGCTTTTCGAACGTATTGAGACTCAACTTCGCCAAATTCTTCGCGAAAGAAAGCTTCGTGAAGGAAAATCGTTCCCAGTTGATGAGAAAATCTTAGCGGCTCAGTTGCTAGGTCAAGTTGAAGGCAGCCTGAATCGATTTGTACGTTCTGACTTCAAATATCAACCGACAGAAAACTTTGATGCTTATTGGGCACTGCTAAGCGCTCAGATTAAGTAGCAATCAAATTAAGTAGCAATCAAATCTTAAGTGATGGTTATGACGACGAAAACTTCTTCAGCAAACGGCACGGCACAACACGTGATTACTAAGCCGCCTTTTACTCTAGCTCTACTTCACCCTAAATATTGGGGTGTATGGTTTGGCTTCGGGTTATTAGCGCTTATCGTCAATGTCCTTCCTTACCGACTACTATTAATATTAGGTCGATCGTTGGGAACTCTCGGGGCTCGTTATGGCAAGAAACGAGTGGCTGTGGCGACACGCAATTTAGAATTAGCATTTCCCGATAAGCCAGCGGATGAAGTCGCTGCAATGGTCAGTGAAAACTTCAAAAATACGGGTATGGCACTGATCGAAACCGGCATTACGTGGTTTTGGCCAACGTGGCGTTTCAAAAGAATCCTAGTGGATAAAGACACCCAAATGCTGCGTACTCACAAAGCCAACGGCAAAGGTGTTTTGTTGTGCTGTGTGCATGCCTTGAACTTAGAGATCACTGCGCGAGCAATGGCTGTTCTAGGTATTTCAGGTTTAGGTGTTTACCGCCCACACAACAATCCGGCTTATGAGTTCATTCAATACCGTGGTCGTACTCAGAATGGCAATCGCCTGATTCACCGTAAAGATGTGAAACGCATGATTCGAATCCTGCGTCAGGGGGAGATCCTTTTCTACCTGCCAGATCATGATTACGGCCGTAACAAGTCTGTGTTTGTCCCTTTCTTTGCTGTAGAAGATGCATGTACCACAACAGGCACCAGTATTTTGGCTTACACCAGCCGATGCGCCCTTGTTCCAGGGTCTGGTTTTAGAAATGCCGACGGCAAGTATGAAATCATGGCCGATGAATCAATCGAAGATAACTATCCTCAGAAAGATGAGAAAGCGGCGGCCGCTTATCTAAATCGCTATCTTGAGAAGATTATTTTGCGAGCACCAGAGCAATGGATGTGGCTGCACAAGCGCTTCAAAACGATGGAAGATCCCGAAGTGGAGCGCGGCATTCGTTATAAATAATATACTGAACCAAAAGAAAAGGGGCTGATGAATCATCAGCCCCTTGTGCATTCTATAGTCTAATTACGAGTAGTATTAGATTCCGTATTGAGCGCGGTACGCTTTTACAGATTCTAGGTGCGCTGCGTCGGTGCCTTTCTCTTCAAGGAAAGTCACCAGATCAGTCAGGCTAACGATTGAGATAATCGCACAACCGAAGTCACGCTCTACTTCTTGAATCGCAGACAGCTCGCCTTTGCCTTTCTCTTGACGGTCAATAGCAACCAGAACACCCGCTAAGTCAGCGCCGTTTGCTTGGATGATTTCCATCGACTCACGAATCGCTGTACCTGCAGTGATCACGTCATCCACTAGCATGATGCGACCTTCAAGTTCGCTACCCACTAGGTTGCCACCTTCACCGTGATTCTTCGCTTCTTTACGGTTGAAGCAGTAAGGCGTGTCTACATCATGGTGATCAGCCAAAGCAACTGCTGTTGTCGTTGCAATTGGGATACCCTTGTATGCAGGGCCAAATAGTACATCGAACTCAATGCCTGAATCTGCCAATGCTGCTGCGTAGAAGCGACCTAAACGCGCTAAGTCACGACCTGTATTAAACAATCCAGCATTGAAGAAGTAAGGGCTCTTACGGCCAGACTTTAAAGTAAACTCACCAAACTTAAGTACTTCTTTCTCTAGTGCAAATTCAATAAATTCACGTTGATATGCTTTCATGCTCATCCTCTAAATTAATTTACTTTCCAATTCCTAACTTCCGATCACTTCGAAAGCTAACGATGATGTATTTTCTAAATAGATAGCTCTACAACAAGGCAGCAAAGTTTTTCAGCCCTATGAGCATAGGGAACCTATGTGATTAGGGTGAAAAATTGTAGCTAACACAGGTGTGGAGTTATCTATGACGAAAATAAAAAAATAGCCCCCGATGTGGGAGCTATCTAAAAACTATTCTGCTAACGCCGACTTCTGCGCTTCGACGATATCGGCAATGCCCTTGTTCGCCAGGGCTAAAAGCTGCATCAGCTCTTCGTGACTGAACGGTTCGCCTTCTGCGGTGCCTTGAATCTCAATCATCTTACCGTCTTCCGTCATTACAACGTTCATGTCGGTATCAGCTGCTGAGTCTTCAACGTACTCAAGGTCACACAGTGCTTGTGCACCAACGATGCCCACTGAAACTGCCGCTACGTGGCCTTTCATTGGGTTCTTTTTCAGTTTACCGCTTGCTAATAAGCTGTTGATAGCATCAGCCATCGCAACGCTTGCACCTGAGATAGAAGCAGTACGTGTACCGCCGTCTGCTTGGATAACATCACAATCGACAGTGATCATAATTTCACCCAGTACTTTCAGGTCAACAACAGCACGTAGGCTACGAGCGATCAGACGTTGGATTTCCATCGTACGACCACCTTGCTTGCCGCTCGCCGCTTCACGACGGTTACGAGTGTGCGTTGCACGTGGAAGCATACCGTATTCAGCGGTTACCCAACCCTTTCCTTGGCCTTTTAACCAACGCGGTACGTTTTCTTCTACCGTCGCATTACATAGAACTTTGGTGTTGCCGAACTCAACTAATACAGAACCTTCAGCATAAGCTGTGTAGTTACGAGTAATTTTAATTGGACGAATTTGATCTACAGCGCGGTCATTTGGACGCATTGGTATCTACCTTATTAACAGTCTGAAGTGATTGACTATCGAAAGAGTGCATCACCTAAGAAAGGGGTGAGACAGTTTTGATTGGGGCAAGATTATATAGCAGTTTACCTTTCAAATCTATTTACTGTTCGAAGCTATTGGTTATTAGGAGCTATTAGTTATTAGGAGCTATTAGTCATTAAACGCTATTGCTCATTAAAAGCGATTGGCCATTAAAAGCTAATCTCCATGAAAGGGGGAGTTATCGCAAAGGCTATCGATAGTGAAAAGCGACAGGCTTCGGGAGTACACCATATCGTGATACTATTCGTGCGCGTTATTTTCAGAATGATAAAAGACAGGAAAATTCGATGATTTATAGTATGACCGCGTACGCGCGTAAAGAAGTAAAAGGCGATTGGGGTACAGCAGTATGGGAAATCCGTAGTGTAAACCAACGCTACCTAGAAACTTACTTCCGTATGCCTGAACAGTTCCGTGGTTTAGAACCAATCTTACGTGAGCGTTTCCGTAAGCGTCTAGCGCGCGGTAAGGTTGAATGTAACCTACGTTTTGAAGCAAACCCAGCGGCAAAAGGTGAGCTAAGTATCAACGAAGGTTTGGCTCAGCAAGTCATTAATGCAGCTAACCAAGTTATGACCATGACAGGTGAAAACAGCCGTTTGAACCCATTCCAAGTCATGAACTGGCCTGGCGTGATGGAAACGCCAGAGCAAGATATGGATGCCATCAACAAAGACCTGCTAGAAGCATTCAACGATGCGATTGCAGAGTTCATTGATGCTCGTGCTCGTGAAGGTGAAAACATGAAGGCGCTCATCGTTCAGCGCTTGGATGCGATCACTGAAGAAGTAGCGAAAGTTCGTGCACGCATGCCTGAGATCCTAGAATGGCAACGTGAACGTCTACTTAACAAATTTGAAGAAGCTAAAGTTGAGCTTGAAGGTTCTCGCGTTGAACAAGAGCTTATCCTGCTAGCACAGAAGTCAGACGTCGCAGAAGAGCTAGACCGCCTAGACTCTCACGTGAAAGAAGCCAATGCAGTATTGAAGAAAGGTGGCGCTTGTGGCCGTAAGCTTGACTTCATGATGCAAGAGTTCAATCGTGAATCAAACACGCTAGCGTCTAAGTCGATCAGCACAGACATCACAGCATCGGGCGTAGAGCTTAAGGTTCTTATCGAACAGATGCGTGAGCAGATCCAGAATATTGAATAATAGTTACACTTGTATTTAACTGCATTT
This sequence comes from Vibrio sp. S/42/10, assembly GCF_029890535.1. Classification (NCBI taxonomy): domain Bacteria; kingdom Pseudomonadati; phylum Pseudomonadota; class Gammaproteobacteria; order Vibrionales; family Vibrionaceae; genus Vibrio; species Vibrio sp. S/42/10. Next base: position 23,898 of record NZ_JAKMZC010000014.1, read on the forward strand.
ACATCATTAAAATACAACAACTTAGATAAAAACACTTTCCACCACTGTATTCTTTAATACGCCATTAACCACCACCAACTGGTGGTTAATGTGGTGGGTATGATAGACTTACCACAAAGGTAAGTGGTGGGTAAAACAATATCCACCAAGATCATGCACTATTAGAGGTGGGTTATGGCTAAGTTGTCAGTTAAGAAAGTAAAAGCGCTCATCAAAAGCTGGTAGAACAGGACGACTAGAATATTAGCGATGTAATCAAAGAGCTCATTGATGATAAGTATGAGCAGCTTAAGTGATTGAGGCAGGCTCTCAATGTATCCTGTAGAACACTTTATGCCAACTTATCGGGTAGGCTCCGACAAATTGATAGATTTATATCAACAAACGCCTGCCAAGTATAAGTAGAGGCATAATGCCTTCTATACTGCAATTCCACTCGACAAATATCCGGTCTCGTATCATAGATACGACATTGTTTATTTTCCACATTGAGATGACGGCAAATGCCGTCACCTCTGTCCAAGCTCTTGGTCTCTGCAGATAAATCAACATTCGCACAACACTTACCACATGAATAGCAAGGGAAAGGGTTAAGGTTAACTTGATTCATAAGCTCATCAACCAAGCTCGAGTACTATCAAGGTTGTTATCCTCAAATGGTAGCTCTATCTCCCGTCTACTTATCTCTTTCGACAACATCATGCTTCTTTCGTATTCACAACTCACAGATTCGAGGTTATCGACAAGTCCAGCCAACTCATCAGGTGAAAGATTAAACTCGACTTTGGAAAGCTCAATCAAGTATCGATCAAGTTCAGCATTTATTGTCTGGAAGTATTCCAATGTTCTCTTTTCTACTGACTTAAACTGATCTAGATAATCCCACACTTTTCGCATTAATTTACTGTGATCTAAAAAGTATGTGATACCTATGGTCATTATGCCTGTAGCCACCGCGCTCACAAATGAGGCTAATTCAATACCGAGAGGGAATGTCATTAGCGAGGCTAATTGCTGGTTAAGCATCACTCCCATTGCAACCGCAACACCAGTAGACAGAATGCGTGTAACTTCTCGTACCAAAGATCCAGGGCTAAGGCTCTCCGGATTAAAGAACAAGACCTTAGCAGCCGAAACTAGACTTGACCAAGTTTCACGGAGGAGTTTCCCGATCAACTTTTCGGTAGTAAAAAAGATATTCATTAAGGTCGAACTCAAGCTAGATAAGGCCCCCGCTAAAGCCCCGTTTTTAAACTCATCTAGAATATCTTTAAATCGATCTTTGACCCTACCCCAAATTTTTCCGGCGGTAGCCTTTAGCTTATTTAGAAACTTATCAAGTGTGAAATATTCTTCTTTATCTTTAAATAGCTGAGGGATTGCATCTTTTATTTCAAACCAAACTTCGGCAAAAACAAGCCCTAAAGCCTGTCTAACCCCCATAGCGAAACCAGCTTTACTAGACGCCATCGCAGTACTCTTAAAAAACTTACTGCTGGTATAGTAAGTGAAATTGATCTGCTTGTCGTATTGTTGTCTTTCTCTCTTATCCGCCTCACGCATTTTGTCTTCATCAAGACTCTCAAGAACAGCAACCTGTTCACTTTGTTTGGTGATTTTATCTGCTAGTTTACGTTTTTCATGCTTTTGTTGTTTAGTTTCCGAGGGCATAGAAGCCAAACGCAGTTTATCTCTTTCAATATTGTTACGCTTGTTCTCAATTGTCCTTGGTACAACGGTTCCTAAGAAATCATCCATAGAATGATCTGACTTGAGATTGTTGATGTAATAATGTGTCGATTGAAAGTTTGAGTTCTGATTGGCAAGTTCTACGCCGTCTAGCCCTGCAAGCACTCTTCCCGCATCATTATGGACTTCATGCGATGAAATGATGTGGTCTAGTTGGCGTTTTTCATCCTGAGACATAAGCTGGTTACGATATTCGTCTGACAAATTACCATCATGTTGCAGCTTTTTGTCTTCTTTTCCCTTCGCCTTATAATTCTGATGAGAGTGGTAGCGATCTTCTCTTTTGGGTTTGTTCTTTCTATCAGTTACGACACTTCCGTCAGCATGATGTTTAACTGGTTTGTAATCCCCTTTATTCGCATACTCTGCTTGAACACTCTTTGAGACATAGATTTCAGTGTCACCTTTTTGGTTCTGGCGAACATTGTGAATGGTTGCAACATCACCACCTTTTTTGTCTTCAAACAGTAAAAAATCCAAACCAAATGTCGTCACCAAACTTTTAGTAACCGTCTTATTTAGCTCATCGACTAGTGCGAAGTGCTGTGAATTGTTTTCTGACATACCATACTGCTCCATTGAAAAGGGAGAGAGCCTCCCTTCAATTTATATCCCCGCGAGAACAATACTTATTTTTGAGTGTTACTCGACTTTGCAAGCGTAGCTTTTATTCCAAACTCATTGATCACTTGCATTCCATCGCTATCGGTTTCGATTTCAACGATGTTTTCATCATTTAACACCACATTACCCTGTGCATCTTTTTTAGGTTTAAACAACGGTGTTGTAATGATATCAGTGAGGATTGCTGCAATTTGGTAGCCATTTTTAATTAGAAGAATTACTTCATCTTCAAATTTGGAAATATCCGTTTTGTTCGAGATCAATTGTTCAAAAGCTTTTAGGCTATCAAAGTATTCTCTAAATATTGAATACAGACGATCTATTTCTGCGTAAATCCTATCGACATATAGCTTAGTTTTGGCTAATTGTTTGCGCCCCTGCACCATCTTGCCTACAGCTTCGTTAACTTCTGCTCGAGTTTTTCTTGCATCGCTCAATGCTTCTTCCGCATGAGAGGCAAAAGCCCACCCTGCAATCGCCATAATAGGAGCTGCAACAACACCACCAAGAACCATCGCACCTCCAGCCATACCGAAGCCACCAGCAGCAAGGGAACCTCCTCCAATAGCGGCCATAGTTGCATTGTATGCAGCTGCGCCAGATAGAGCGGCAATCGGTGTTCCTGTTGAAGCGGCAGCCATAGCCATAACGCCACCATATACAGCATATGCAGCGGCAGCACCAGCAGCACCAGCACCAGCAACCTTACTCATGTAAGCTGTTGTAGATAACGCGAGACCATCTATCTCATCAAGCTTATGCTGAGGGAAGTCAATTTCTAGGTCTTTAGAGTTGGATTGGTTCAATTTAACTAAAAGCTTTTCTGCAATAGTTCTGAACTCTTTAAAATCATTACCAACTTGTAATTGGAACTCGCCGAGACTGGTTAAACTTTTATTTGTCTGGTCGTTCTGTTCGTCAAAGATCGTTCTCTCTTCATCGTACTTTCTCTTTGCAGACTCGATAATATCACTTGCTTCAGATTTATCTTGGTACCCGTCATAGCCTTTTTTAGCTCCATAACTCGCTGCAGCAACAGCTGCGCCTGCTAAAATAAATGGTAATGGCATGTCTATTTCTCCAAAAATTTTTCTGCTTCGAACACAAGAGTCATCTGGCGTTGAACCCAATCCTTTAACTCATCGATGAGTGACAGCTCCACGCTTAGAGCTTCCGCTACATTTTTTATCAAATTGTCTTCATTTTCTTCAATCACCTGATCCGCGTAAGCAACACCAACTAATTCAATGAGAAACGCCATTTTCTGCGCCTTTTCTGAAAAAATTTCAGGAATCTGCTTAATATCAAATTTTTGTTCTAAATCTGCACTGTTATTACATTGAGCAATGATTCCGTCCAATAGTAGAGTTTCTCGTTCATCAACGTATCCATCTGCTGCAATTAACTCCTTGGAGAAGTGATATAATGCGGCTTGTTGTTCATCATTAAGATGCTGAATAAACATTGCTATTTCCTTTCTTTTTATAAATATTACAAACGTCAGTTCCAAAGCTCTTAAGCCACTTATCAAGTAAGAATGAATCAATGACTGTGGCTGACACTCTATAGGTACTTTCCAACTCTTCTATGGCTTGATCTTCCGATAACGGTGTCTCCACAAGGTGGTATCCAGCTTGTTTATCTATATCAAACTGAACTTGACACGACTCACCTTCGCCAAAACCAAACCTTCCGTCAGAATCGTATTTAGCCAATGAAAAGCTCTCCGGTCTCTTGAAGTTAAATGACGAGACTATCGCATCATTTATACGATGAACGGCTAAGCTTCTTTCATTATTGAACCCTTCAAACCGACACACTAGATATAGTCGAACCCCTTGCTGTGCAAGGCCTAACGGCATAACTGTAGATGTCCTAACTTGCTTATTGGCATTATGATAGGTTACGGTCAATAAACGATCTTCATACAATGCTTTACTTATACTTTCTAAAACTTTGTTATCAATTTTTGGCGCTAGAAGAGGTTGAGACTCTGTCACTACTTTAATTTTGTCTTTCCACACCCGATCTTTATGATTTTTAGGATCGAACTCGAGGTTGTACTTAGCTTCTGTAAAGTGAGGTCTTAGTGATTGCATTACATCTTTTGGTAGCAATAACTTTAAGTGCTTCTCTGCTAGAGCCAAGAGTAAAGATTCATGTGCATTGAGCGAGCTAGCTCCTAAGGTGTGACTACTTCTTTCAAAACTATATCCATAAGGCTTAGAACGAGTATCCCTATCTATGGCAAAGTGTTCACTCAACATCTCTAAGTTGCGTTGTATTGTTCTTATATCTCTCGAAATACCTATAGCTTCTAACTGCTCTCGTATTTCCAGAGCGGTTATCTTTCTGTGTTTAGGTATTCGTTTAAGTATCTCGAGCACAAGAACCAATGAGTCTTGTGTACTTTTTCTTTTAGACAAAGCCAAATAATTCCGTGATTCAAACCAACTGTGATATGTGTTCCACAAATGAGAACGTTGATACTATACATGTGCAACTAATCAATCATGTGACTCAATGCACACAAATTATATTTGGGTTTAGCGACGAGTTATGTCGTACAAAGATCACCCCAAAATAGTTCAAAAAATAACGTTACTTAGTGCGGTATATCTATGACGTGAATTAGCGGATATCAGCTACAAAACTAGGGCGCTAGAGAAGAGTTAGATGAAACATCTAATGGGACTGCGTAGAGGACATTGTCACACCCTCATAACCTTTAGCCATGAGGGGTATAGAGAAAATTAATAATATTATCTTTCTAAATTATCGATAGCTCTAATTAAGCTTTTTGCTTTCTCACTATTTTCCAAAGTTATTTTTTCTCTAAAACGAAGAAGAGATCTCTTCGCTTCTTGATCTTTTAAAAACAGATTACGGTCTTGTAATGCAGCAATGGCAAGAGCCCTTTTTAAAGGAGAGTTTCTTTCTTGCTGATTATTTCTATCATAGTAGTCCCTGACTCGCTCACTTGGTGCTCGGTTTACTTTTTCCCACTGCTCCAATGTTTGAGTCAAAGCGGCATCACCTGCTGCTTTAACTGCCGATTTTCCTGCGCTAACCAATGAATCGAAAAATCCCATAATTACTCCTTACCAACTGTTAACTCGACGTTGTTTATTTTGTAGTAAAACAACCTATTACTATCAATACGACTAAAACATACAGCCTCTAAAAACTATGCTTCAGAGCCCACCATACTCACAACAGAACAGTCTTAATGGTTCGACTCTTTAAAGGTCTTTTTTATTAAGAAGTTAGATTCTCTCAGAGCACTACGAAGTGACTAACAAAATTATTCATTTTGCTTATGTTTCGAGAACTCATATAAAATGAGTTCAATACAAACTAATAAAATTAGAAACAAAACTCCACTACTAATCACACAGTCTACGATTGAATGCGACAACTTATGTCGCTGAAAAGTTGGTCCTAACAATAGCTTCATTTGATAGTCCACTACGACACAAGTTGCCGCACAAAAAAGTAACCTAATATCAATCAAGGTATTGAAGGTAACGATATGTCAAAAAGTAAAAGCTATATTCATGTCCGTAGCATTTCATTTATCGATGAAAAAAGTACGCCCCTCTATAGTGATGAAGCGCTTAAAAACATATTAAACAAAGTTTCAACCTTAGAGCTTGAAAACCAACGGCTTACAAATAGAGTTTCACTTTTAGAGAAGCGTTTAAGTATTGATTTATTGACTGGTTTATCTTCTCGTGATCAAGGTATTACACACATAGAGTCTCTAATAAAAAATAATGGTATTGAAACCTTCTCACTGGTCTTTATCGACTTAGATCAATTGAAAAAAATTAACGACTCTGCAGGGCATGTTATCGGCGATAGGATGATTGAGAAATTAGGTAAGATCTTGAAAAAAATGCAACTACCAAATCAAACAATAGCTAGGTTTGGAGGAGATGAGTTCATCGCAATTCTCCCAAACTACGATCAAAAAAAGACCACAAGTTGGTGCAACTACTTACAAACAAAAACTAAGCTTCAGGAGCCGATACGTATTGATGGAGAGCATTTCTACCTTTCTGTTTCATTTGGCTCTTACGTGCACCACAAAACAAGCGAAACTGAACATTTAGATGTAAAGCAACTAATAGAGAGAGCAGATAAAGATATGTATAGAAACAAACATAGTAAAAAACGACCCGCTCAAAAATTATAAGCACAAACAACACCAAGCGGGGGTTAAAGTGGTGGTTATAAAATACAAAAACCAAAAATATAAAACTAAGACACTGATATAAATAGATTTTAATAAATAAATCAACATTCAGACCCAGAACATTGAATAACAGTTTGTCAGTAATACGCTGTGAATAGCCATTAGCTGAATCAGTGTTGATTAACTAACAGTGTTAATTAGATCAAGATAAGCTCCTAATTTTAGGGGCTTTTTTTATGGATAAAATAATGCCAATCAGGATGACTAAGTGAGCAGATTATTACGCAGGAGATTTGTTTGGAGCAAGAGATAGAGATAGATAAAACAGAGAAGCGGATGTAACAAAGGATTTTAGAATATTTTGAGGGGGTATTACAGATGGAACTAGAGGGGAAAGATTTAAGGGAGAAAGTGACGCAAGTTGCTAATGCAACCTGCGCCGACTTAAAATCTTATAGAGCTACAACGTTTGCAGCTTGAAGACCTTTTTGGCCTTGCTCTACTTCGAAAGACACTTGTTGGCCTTCTTTAAGAGTCTTGAAACCTTCAGATGCGATAGCACGGAAGTGAACGAATACGTCAGCGCCGCCGTTGTCTTGAGTTAGGAAACCGAAACCTTTCTCTTCGTTAAACCATTTTACTACGCCGTTTGTTTTGTTAGACATGATGTGTCCCTTATATAAAAATAAAAAATTAATCGCCAAAAGTGCGATGCGCTGAAAGCTTGAATTATTTAATGTATCTATGAAGCCAAGGGAAACACTGAGAATAACAATGAAGCAATACTAAGGGTTTTACTTTACAACTGGATGTTTCATTTAATAACTCTGAAAACAGAGCGAGGCCATTCTTGGTGATCTAGGCCCGGTTGTAAAGCTTTATTTGAAAATAATTGATGTTTTTTTGTTCGGTTGGCTTTAATTCAAGCTCAGCTAGGTCGCCGGGCTTGATTTGTAAGATTTTGATCTCAAAAAATTTACTCGTCTGGCTGCTTAGTTCTGAGATCGACATATGGCCAGTAATGGTGACCAACTCGAATCAACAGAGTTGCTGCAGCTAAGATAAATGCCGCTAAAGATAACCAAACAATCAGTACCGCATCCAACTCTTTCATACCCAAGGTGATGTAACGTGCTATCGCCATCATCGCGATATAGATAGGGTATCGCACTGGGATCTTACCGTTCATCACGAACTGCTGAACCATGGCTAGCACTTCTAAGTAGATAAACATCAGCAGAATGTCGGTCAGTTGTACTCGACGTTCAGCAAAGACGTGCATGAACTCTTCCATCATGGCAAACAGTGTCGCCAGTGTGATCGCCACTAATAGAACGGCTTCAAGAATGTGGAAAACCTTAAGGAAAGGCTTACTAAAAGACTTAGGTAAGTGAGAAGACATAGTCACTCTTCAAAAATAATTAATCCAACCTCTACAATAGCATGCATCAATATAAGTCGCGCATTCTAAGAGATAACAGATACAAAAATGGCCCCACTTTCACTGCAGAGCCATCTATTGGTTTGTTACTTAACGACTATTGCTTAACAAACGTTACTTCGCTATTAAGCTTATAGCAGGATTAGGTAAGTTAAGAACACCACACACAGTCCGTAGATAAGCGGGTGTACCTCTTTACGCTTACCTGCCACAACCATGGTGAATGCGTAGCTGATGAAACCCATCGCCATACCATTGGCAGGAGAGAAGCTGAGTACGGTGAACATGATGGTGAAGAAAGCTGCAATACGTGACTCTTTCTTTTCCCAGTTAATCTGACCAAGACGACCCACCATGTAGATGCCCACTACAACCATCGCAGGCGCAACCATTGCCGCCGAGAAGATAGAGAAAAGTGGGTATAGGAAAAGCGAGATTAAGAACAGACCCGCTACCATGACTGCTGCCAAGCCCGTTTTTGCACCTTGAGAAGAAGCAATACCCGATTCAGAGAAAGCCGTAATCGATGTGGTACCTAGAATTGAACCAATCACTGTACCGCCCGCATCGGCGACTAACGCTGATTTTGCGTTTGGTACCTTGCCGTCTTTGTCAATGATACCTGCATCGCGGCCCACACCAACAATTGTGCTCAAGCCATCAAAGAAATCGACAATCAGGAAAATAAGGACGATGAACAAGAGATCAAACATTTTCTCTGGCGTAAAAGCAGAGAAATCAAAAATAGCACCGAAGCTACCTGCCATGCTTGGTGGCATAGCAATGAACTGTTCTGGGATTGGTGCATTTGAAGTGCCCATGAAGACATCAGCAAGAATGGTCAGTGCAATAGCAGAAACGAACGAGATAAAGGTTGCTAACTTAATATCACGAACCATACAGCCTAATGCAATGAAGATGCTCACATAAGCGATGATCACTTTCGGATCGGAAATGTCACCTAAGCCAACCAAGACGAACGGGTTAGAAACAATGATGCCCGCATTCTTGAGGCCTAAGAAAGCAATGAACAGTCCGAGAGACACGGTAATCGCCAACTTCAAATCTTCAGGAATCGACTCAATCATCGATTTACGGATATTGGTCAACGAGAACGCGAGGTAAAGGATACCCGATAGGAAGATGCCAAACAGCGCTTCATTCCAAAGCACCGCAACAGAGCCACTTAATAATAAGCCTTTGAAGAAGCCGTTCATGCTCATGCCTGGTGCAAGCATGACTGGGTAATTGCCCCAAATGCCCATAATAAGCGTTGCGATAGCGGCAGACAGAGCGGTTGCTGTAAATACTGCCCCTTTGTCCATACCTGGGATATCCCCCAAAATCGCTGGGTTAACCGCCAGAATGTAGCTCATCGCTAAGAAAGTAATAAAACCCGCGTACAGCTCTGTGCCAATCGTGGTTTTTCTTTCAGTGATTTTAAACATCGAATCAAGCGAGCCAGAGGTGTTCTGGGCTTTCAGGGTGGAATCGGTACTCACAACAAAACCTTTGCAATAAATTAAGAATTTGAGATTCAAATGCTGTGAGAATAGAGAGGTCTCTACACTAAAAACTGTAGTCACCAAGGTAGGCTTGGTAGTAGAAACATCTAGTCCAGTAGGGTCTGTTAACCCTAGACATATACAGCATTTAATCGTTTGCGCGGATTGTAAGGGTTGGGATTAAAACTTCAACAAATTTTGCCCAGATCACATAAAAAAGTGAACATGATGAGTCATTACATTTATACAAAGATCCTTGATAAGATCATTCGCTAATAAATAACGATCAAGTCAGTTGTTCTCAATCATCTAAATATGCTACTCTTCGCCTCCATTTTTCTGACCTAATTTTCACCAGTTGTCTCTATTAGTTTCACTCGTTATCCCTTTATAGATGCAGCCATCGGTATAACAATTAAGGTCAGTGCTATCTTTTATAGTGTCGGTTTATCGCCTTCACTCTATCCAACCAACAGTGGAAATATACAGATGGGCAAAGGTACTCTTTACATCGTATCTGCACCTAGTGGCGCAGGTAAGTCGAGCTTGATCTCAGCAATGCTAGAAACCAATCCAACCTACGCAATGAAGGTATCTGTTTCACACACCACTCGCGGTATGCGCCCTGGTGAAGAAAATGGTGTTCACTACCACTTTGTAGAAAAACATCATTTTGAAGACCTTATTAGTAAAGGTGAGTTCCTAGAGTATGCTGAAGTATTCGGCAACTACTACGGTACGTCACGCGTTTGGATTGAAGAAAACCTAGACCGCGGTATCGATGTATTCCTAGATATCGACTGGCAAGGTGCTCGTCAGATCCGAGAACAAATGCCTCAAGCGAAGAGTGTCTTCATTCTTCCACCATCAAATGGTGAGCTAGAGCGTCGTTTAAATGTTCGCGGTCAAGATAGCGACGAAGTTATTGCGAAACGCATGAGCGAAGCAAAATCAGAGATTTCTCACTATGCAGAATACGATTATGTGATCGTGAATGATGACTTTGATGCAGCCCTAATGGACTTCAGAGCAATCATTCGTGCGGAGCGCTTAAAAGAAGATAAGCAAGCAGCAAAATACAGCGGCATGCTTACAGCACTACTGGCGGAATAATCTCTGATACCAATCGTAGTAAACAACTGGTCATTCTAGCTTGTGAAAAAGCCTGATAACGTCGTTAGAATTTTTGATTGTAGGGTCACTACTTATCGAAACTCTTTGTCGATTAGAGCTGCCTTGTTCTCAAGCCTTTTTCCGGCGCTTTTTATGATCATTTATTTACTGTGATTGGTATAACTGGATTTTCCATTGAGATAAGTATACGGTGAACTAGAAACTATCTAGTTAAACTTGTATACTTTCTCGTCATAAAAAATTTATTAGTTAACTACTATTTGGAGTCCTCATGGCACGCGTAACTGTTCAAGACGCTGTTGAAAAAGTTGGCAACCGTTTCGACCTAGTTCTTATTGCGGCTCGCCGCGCACGTCAAATGCAAACTGGCGGTAAAGATTCACTAGTGCCTGAAGAAAACGATAAGCCAACGGTTATCGCTCTTCGTGAAATCGAAGAAGGTCTTATCACTAAAGACGTACTAGATGCTCGTGAGCGTCAAGAGCAACAAGAGCAAGAAGCGGCTGAACTTGCAGCAGTAAGCAGCATCGCTCACACTCGTTAGCTCACAGTCGCTAATAGCGCCATTCGAACTAATTAACCTTCCGGGCCTTTAATTTGTATCTATTCGATAGCCTCAAAGACGTTGCCCAAGAATACCTAACAGAGCCTCAAATTGAGGCTCTGCGTCAATCTTATGTGGTAGCGAGAGACGCCCATGAAGGGCAAACCCGCTCAAGCGGTGAACCATACATAATCCACCCTGTAGCGGTTTCAAGAATCCTGGCAGAAATGCGTCTGGATATCGAAACCCTGCAAGCAGCCTTACTTCATGACGTCATCGAAGACTGTGATGTCACTAAAGAAGACCTTGAGGCTAAATTTGGCAATACTGTTGCTGAATTGGTAGATGGTGTATCTAAGCTGGATAAGCTTAAATTTCGTGATCGCAAAGAAGCGCAAGCAGAGAACTTCCGCAAGATGGTTCTCGCCATGGTGCAAGACATCCGCGTTATCTTGATCAAATTAGCTGACCGTACTCACAACATGCGTACGCTTGGGGCACTTCGTCCTGACAAAAAGCGTCGTATTGCTCGTGAAACCCTAGAGATCTACTCTCCACTGGCTCACCGTCTTGGTATTCATAACATCAAGACCGAACTAGAAGAGTTGGGCTTTGAAGCCCTCTACCCTAACCGTTATCGCGTACTTAAAAACGTAGTGAAAGCTGCGCGTGGTAACCGTAAGGAAATGATCCAACGTATCCATAGCGAAATCGAAGGCCGTCTTGAAGAAGTCGGTTTGCCTGCTCGCGTACTTGGTCGTGAAAAGAACCTGTTCTCCATCTATAACAAGATGAAAACCAAAGAACAACGCTTCCACACCATTATGGACATCTACGCTTTCCGCGTGGTGGTTGATACCCCAGATACTTGTTATCGCGTACTTGGCCAGGCTCACAGCCTGTACAAGCCTCGTCCTGGCCGCATGAAAGATTACATTGCGGTACCAAAAGCCAACGGCTACCAATCTCTGCACACCTCAATGATCGGCCCTCACGGGGTGCCCGTTGAGGTTCAGATTCGTACTGAAGATATGGATCAAATGGCAGACAAAGGTGTCGCAGCGCACTGGTCTTACAAAGGCAATGGGGCACGTAGTAGCAACGGCACGACCGCACAGGTTAAAGCACAACGTTGGATGCAGAGCTTACTTGAGCTGCAACAAAGCGCAGGTAACTCATTCGAATTCATTGAAAACGTTAAGTCTGATCTGTTCCCAGATGAGATCTTTGTGTTCACGCCGAAAGGTCGCATTGTCGAACTTCCTGCGGGCGCAACAGCGGTCGATTTTGCTTACGCGGTACATACCGATGTCGGCAACATGTGTGTAGGTGCTCGTGTAGACATGAACCCTTACCCACTGAGCAAATCGCTGAAGAATGGCCAAACCATTGAGATCATCAGTGCTCCGGGCGCACGCCCGAATGCAGCATGGCTCAACTACGTGGTGACATCGCGTGCACGTACTAAGATCCGTCAGGTTCTGAAAACGATGCGTCGTGAAGAGTCGATCACGCTAGGCCGTCGTCTACTGAATCATGCACTTGGCGAACACTCTATTGGCGATATCGGCCAAGAGAATATCGACCACGTATTGTCTGATCTTCGCCTAGACAATGTTGAAGACTTACTGGCATCGATTGGTCTTGGTGAGCTGATGAGTATCGTTATTGCTCGTCGTCTACTGGGTGATGCTGACGAACTGACTGAAGTGGAAAACAACAGCGACACACCAAGGAAGAAATTGGCTATCCGTGGTGCTGAAGGTCTACTACTGACGTTCGCTAACTGTTGTCACCCAATTCCAGATGATCACATCATTGCCCATGTATCGCCAGGTCGTGGCCTTGTGGTTCACCGTGAAACGTGTCCAAACGTTCGTGGTTACCAGAAAGAACCAGACAAATACATGGCGGTTGAATGGTCTGACGATTACGACCAAGAGTTCACTGCTGAACTTCAGGTTGATCTGCAGAATCACCAAGGTGCACTGGCTGAGTTAACTAACGTTATCTCGAAAACAGGCTCGAACATTCACGGTATTTCAACTGAAGAACGTGATGGACGCCTGTACACAGTGACTATCTTGCTGACCACCAAAGATCGTGTTCATCTTGCAAGTATTATGAAAAAGCTACGTGTGATGCCACACGCGCTGAAAGTAAGACGTCGTAAGAACTAACGTTTAAACTTGATAATAGTTTTGCCAAGAATTTAAATCCCCTTAATGCTTTATCGCTTAAGGGGATTTTTATAACCGTAATCCTAGTATTTACCGCGCTCCCTCCCATTCCTGCCTGTACAAAAATCCAGTAAAATGCTTGAATAGATCATCTCTCTTACGTTTATGAGCCTTGTTATGTCACAGCTTTTATCTGCTATCCCTCTCAACTCTTTATCTGGAGTCGGCGCTAAAGTCGCAGAGAAACTGGAAAAGGTTGGGCTTAACAACGTACAAGATCTGCTTTTTCACCTCCCTTTGCGCTATGAAGATAGAACACGTATCTACCCCATCGTAAAACTGCACGCGGGCTTATGGGCTGCAGTGCAAGGCAAGGTCATGCATGTCGATACCATTTTCGGTAAACGTAAGATGTTGGCGGTAAAGATCAGCGATGGTAACGGCACCATTACCCTACGCTTTTTCAACTTCACCGCAGGTATGAAGAACAACTTTGCTGAAGGCAAACAAGTGCATGCCTACGGTGAGATCAAGCGCGGTAACATGGGGCTGGAGATTGTCCATCCCGACTACAAATTCTTTGCGCCTAGGCAACAGCCAGATGTTGAAGCCAATCTGACTCCAGTGTATCCAACCACCGAGGGGCTAAGACAAGTCACGCTGCGTAACCTCACCGACCAAGCATTAGAACTGATCGACAAAGCCGCGGTGAATGAGCTGCTACCATCAGGTTTATACGATCACCAAATTACCCTCGCGCAAGCACTGCATACCATTCACAGGCCACCTCCAGGCATTGACCTAGAGTTGTTTGATGAAGGTAAACACCCTGCGCAGCTACGCCTGATTATGGAAGAGTTACTGGCTCAAAACCTGTCGATGTTGTCTGTTCGTAGCAAAGGGCAGCAAGACAAGGCAATGCCTTTTCCTCCGGTGAACACCCTCAAAGATAAACTGTTAGCTCAGCTGCCATTCTCGCCAACCAACGCACAAGCACGAGTAACCAAAGAGATCGAAGCTGACCTTGAAAAGCCGCACCCTATGATGCGTTTAGTGCAAGGTGATGTGGGCTCTGGTAAAACCTTAGTGGCTGCACTCGCGGCTGTTCGCGCACTCGAACACGGTCAGCAAGTGGCACTGATGGCACCAACTGAACTACTCGCAGAACAGCACGCGATTAACTTTGCCAACTGGTTTGAGGCGATGGGCATTCAAGTTGGGTGGCTAGCAGGTAAACTCAAAGGCAAGGCTCGCGAAACCGAGCTCGTTCGTATTGCCAGTGGTGAAGCACAAATGGTGGTCGGTACTCATGCTTTGTTCCAAGAACATGTCGAGTTCAAAAACCTTGGTTTAGTGATCATCGATGAGCAGCACCGATTTGGCGTCCACCAGCGATTAGAGCTGCGTGAGAAAGGTGCAAAGCAAGGTTATTACCCACACCAATTAGTCATGACGGCAACACCGATTCCACGAACGTTAGCGATGACGGCCTATGCCGACCTCGAAACCTCAATTATTGATGAGTTGCCACCGGGTCGAACACCAATTCAAACCGTGGCGATTCCTGATACCAAGCGGGATGACATTGTCGAACGTGTGAAAAATGCGTGTCTTAATGAAAGCAAACAAGCCTATTGGGTATGTACGCTGATTGATGAGTCCGAAGTATTAGAAGCTCAAGCTGCGGCTGATACTGCTGAAGAGCTGCAACGCAAACTGCCTGACGTCAAAATTGGTCTCGTGCACGGCCGAATGAAGCCAGCCGAGAAGCAAGCAGTAATGCAGGAATTCAAAGAGAACAAACTGCATTTGTTGGTCGCGACTACCGTGATTGAAGTCGGTGTGGATGTGCCTAATTCAAGCTTAATGATCATCGAGAACCCAGAGCGTCTTGGCCTAGCACAACTGCACCAACTAAGAGGCCGTGTCGGCCGTGGTTCGGTCGCAAGCCATTGTGTATTGCTGTATCACTCACCACTGTCTAAAACCGCTCAGAAACGCTTAGGTGTGCTACGTGAAAGTAACGATGGCTTTGTCATTGCACAGCGAGATTTAGAAATTCGAGGGCCCGGTGAGCTGCTTGGCACTAAGCAGACGGGCTTGGCAGACTTTAAGATTGCTGACTTGGTACGAGACCAACGTTTGATCCCTGAAGTGCAGCGTATTGCGCGTCATATTCACGATAGCTACCCAGATAACGCCAAGGCGATCATCAACCGCTGGCTAGGCGAGCGCGATGTTTACTCCAAGGCTTAGCTAACGCTGAGACTGCATAAAAAGACAAAAAGGCTTCCCTTCTAGGAAGCCTTTTTACTGTGCCTTACTCTCATCAAGCAAGAGCGAGATTCCCTATTCGCTCGTTCCTCACGATAGAGAATGACGATCAAAGTAAACTTTCACCATCAAAGTCCATGGTTAGCAATTCGTCATCCCCGAGAGGGAAAAGTGACCGAGTCAGGGATCTCTAAGCCGAAACCCAACCGACTCGCCAAACCATTAAACTGAACTTACGGCTTAACAGGGAAACTGATCTGCGCTTTTAAGCCACCTTCACTACGATTATTCACGACTACCGCACCTTGGTGTTGGCTGACAATACGTTTCACAATAGCCAAGCCTAAACCGGTCCCTTCACTGCCTCGGGCAGTATCGCCACGCGTGAACGGTTCAAACAACTTCCCGATCTGGTCCTGTGGGATACCTGGTCCATTATCTTCCACCGTTACCCAAGCAAGTTTGTTATCCGCTGTCATGCCGGTCGATACCTTGACCCAACCATTACCATAACGCAGCGCATTGACTACCAAGTTACTCACCGCACGCTTCATCGCAATTGGGTTACCAAGCGCGGGCTTCATTGATTCAGGAATATCCGTTTCAATCTGTACTTCGTATCCACCTTCAGAGCTAGAAACCTCACGAGCAATATCGTCAACAAACACCGCTTGAAATGAATCTCGATCAACGGGTTTTAAATAATCCATAAACTGACTGATGATCTCGTTACACTCTTCGGTATCACTGATGATGCCTTCCGCTAAGTAACTGTCTTCTGGTGACATCATCTCAGTCGCTAAACGAATACGCGTTAACGGAGTACGTAAATCATGACTGATACCTGCCATCAACAAAGCGCGGTCTTCTTCGAGTTCTTGGATACCTTTCGACATCTGATTAAAGGCTCGGGTTACTGAACGAATCTCTTGCGCACCTTGTACTGGCAGGGGTGGTGGAATATCACCTCGCCCGACACCTTGCGCGGCTTTCTCCAGCGCAATCAACGGACGGTTTTGCAATCGGATAAACAGCCAACCACCTGCGACAATCAACAGCGCCATGATCAGACTGTTACGAAACAGTGGTGCAAAATCCTCTTCTTGCAGCTCTGATAACGGAATACGAATTAAAGAGTTGGGTAACTGCGCAATGTCCATCCACAGTACATAACTCTCTTTCCCCAAGATCAGCCGCACTTCGGTTTCAGAACCCAGCTCTTTGGTCATCTCCTCGCTCATCAAGTCAATCGCAACGGCGTGGTAATACTCACCCGCCGCTTCACTGTTTTTCGCGTGAACAGTTACCCCTAACTGCTCAAGTACACGCTGACGTAGTGGCGCATCAATTTCGATATCCATGTCAGTGCCTTGGTCCAACACAAGGTTTAACTCATGAGCCAAAATCTTATTAAACTGCTGCAAACTCGGCATTAATGCGTAGTTGAACACTGCGTAATAAGAAAATATTTGGCTAGCAACCAACAAGGTTAAGAAGAGCACTATCGACTGAGTAAAGGAGCTACGTATGCGCATAGGAGACCTAAAGTGAGGGGTGATAAAATGTTTTATATGGCTATGACTATAACCCTAAACCCTTGTGCTGAATACAAAACGGGCCATCACATATTAATGAGATGACCCGTAAATATAGAATTCTGATTCACAGAACCGATGAAGCTGATATAGAGCTTACAAAACCGGCTTAGACTGCTTTGCCATCTGGAACGAATACGTAACCCAAGCCCCACACCGTTTGGATATAACGAGGTTTACTTGGATCTTCTTCCACTAGACGACGCAGACGAGAAATCTGAACATCGATAGAACGTTCCATCGCTGAATACTCACGGCCGCGCGCCATGTTCATCAACTTATCGCGAGACATTGGCTCACGCGCGTTAGTCACTAGTGACTTAAGAACCGCAAATTCACCTGAGGTAAGAGGCATCGGATCTTCACCGCGGAACATCTCACGCGTACCTAGATTTAAGCGGAATTCACCAAACTCAACCACAGATTCTTCTGTGCTTGGTGCGCCCGGCGCTTCAATCACTTGGCGACGCATTACCGCTTTGATACGAGCAAGCAGTTCACGTGGGTTAAATGGTTTTGGCAGGTAATCATCCGCACCCACTTCCAAGCCCACAATGCGATCCACTTCATCCCCCTTTGCTGTCAGCATAAGGATAGGTAGCGAGTTGTTTGCGTTTCTTAGACGACGACAGATCGAAAGACCATCTTCGCCCGGCAACATTAAATCCAATACCATCAAGTGAAAATTTTCACGGGTTAACAGGCGGTCCATCTGCTCACTGTTTGCCACGCTACGCACTTGAAAGCCTTGCTCTGACAGATAGCGTTCTAACAGTGCACGTAAACGAGCATCGTCATCGACCACTAAAATTTTGTAGTTTTCTTGCATGTAATGGTTCCACCTATTAAAGCTTAAACCTGAGGTTAAGCATTCTTGGTAAATTGTATAAGACATTAAAAATGTAACATTATTGAGGAAAAAGTCGCCTAAATAATTGTTAACGTATGTTGCCTTTCTATATATTCTATCTTAGATCATCATTTCATTAAGTCAGATTTATGAAAACCAAACTTATCACCCGAGAAGGTTATAACAAGCTCAAAGCAGAACATGACCACTTATGGCACGAGAAACGTCCTGAAATTACTAAGATAGTCACTTGGGCTGCAAGCCTTGGAGATCGTTCAGAAAACGCAGATTACACCTTCAATAAGCGTTTGCTTCGTCAAATTGATCGCCGAGTGCGTTTCCTACGCAAGTTCTTACCTGATGTAACTATCGTTGATTACTCGCCGCAACAAGAAGGTAAGGTATTTTTCGGTGCTTGGGTGGAAATTGAGAATGATGATGGGGAAATTAAGAAGTTTCGTATTGTCGGCCCTGAAGAGATCTACGGCGATGCTAAAGGCTATATCTCTATCGACTCACCTATGGCTAGAGCTCTGCTTAAAAAGGAAGTCGACGATGAGTTCGAGGTGAAGACCCCGGAAGGCATAAAAGAATGGTTTATCAATTCAATTCACTACACAGATAACGCTTAGAACTGACTAGACAAGCGCAGTTAACTGGCCATAACAGCCCGAAACTGGCAAAAACCAAATTCCAGATAAAAGAAAACCCCGCAAGGCTTTCGCCTAGCGGGGTTAAGTCTCTATCGCAGCAATCCGGCTACTGTTTATCTCTTCGAGATAAAGTGCTCCCTGCATCTTTCCTTGATAGTGGCTAAATCCTTTAACCAATTTCCTTTTTGTTCATCGCCATCCTAGCGGTGTCCATTCTAGCCTGTCATCCTGACTGGCGAATCTCATCCAGAGATTATCACTTCCTTGCTGACCACTCATCCTAAGTAATCAAATCTTCATCCTGAAGATACCTAGTCCATTAGGCTTTTTCCTGTTCCTGCCAACTCCCTGTCGACAAGTTAAATATTACGGTAATTGAGCGAGTTTCCTAGACTGTCCCAAAAAACATTTCAGGTGAGAAATACGCCCACAAACACACAAACAAATAAAATCAGTAACTTAGATTTATTTTAAGACGATTTCATCGGTTTAAAGTGACTTAGTCGCACACCACGTGTAAGAGATCTCGCACAAAGCGGGTATCACAAACGGAAATTCGGCTTCTGACAGGATAATTACACAGCCAAAGCTAGAAAAAGCGTACGCTAACCCCCATGTATTTGTCATGATATTAAATAAGAGATTCATCGGATGAGCCAAGCTATCTGTCGACTGATTGCTGAAGAACTGAATGTTCGTTCAGAGCAAGTCACCGCCGCAGTAAACCTAATTGACGACGGTAACACCGTTCCCTTTATTGCCCGCTACCGTAAAGAAGTCACGGGTGGCTTAGACGATACCCAACTACGTAACCTTGATAGCCGCCTTTCATACCTTCGCGAGCTCGACGATCGTCGCCAAACGATTCTTAAGTCGATTCAAGATCAAGGTAAGCTCACGCCAGAGTTAGAGCGGGATATCACTCAAGCCGACAGTAAGACGCGCCTAGAAGATCTATACCTGCCATACAAACCAAAGCGTCGTACCAAAGGTCAGATCGCGATTGAAGCGGGCCTAGAACCCCTAGCCGATACGCTATGGAATGAACCACAGCACGATCCTGAAACTGAAGCCGCTAACTTCATCAGCAGCGATAAAGGCATCGCCGATACTAAAGCCGCACTCGATGGTGCACGTGCGATCATCATGGAACGCATTGCTGAAGATGCAAACCTGCTTGAGGAAATTCGCCAACACCTAAACCGCAATGCTGAGCTAGTGGCTCGTGTCGTTACGGGGAAAGAACATGAAGGCGAGAAATTCAAAGACTATTTCGAACACAACGAAACACTCAACAAAGTGCCTTCTCACCGTGCGCTTGCTATGTTGCGAGGTCGAAATGAAGGCTTCCTAACGCTGGCAATGAATGCAGACCCAGAGCAAGAAGAAGGTGTACGTGGTTCTTACTGCGAGAACATCATCTCTGATCACTATGGCATTACTCTAAGCAGCGCACCTGCAGATGCATGGCGTAAGCAAGTGATTAGCTGGGCATGGCGCATCAAGGTTTCTATGCACATGGAAACCGAATTGATGGGTGCGATGAAAGAGCGTGCAGAGATCGAAGCGATTGAAGTGTTCGCAACTAACCTTAAAGACCTGCTGATGGCAGCGCCGGCTGGACCTCGTGCAACCTTGGGCTTGGATCCGGGTTTACGTACCGGTTCGAAAATCGCGGTGGTAGATTCAACCGGTAAAGTTCTGGCGACAGAAACCATTTACCCTCACCCGCCTCAAAAACAATACGACAAATCTGCGCACGTTGTTGAGCAAATGGTTCGTAAATACAATGTTGATTTAATTGCGATTGGTAACGGTACGGCTTCACGCGAAACCGACAGCTTTGTTGCTGATGTAATTAAGCGTAGCAACCTAACAGCACAAAAAATCATTGTCAGCGAAGCCGGCGCATCGGTTTACTCTGCTTCTGAGCTAGCGGCAAAAGAATTCCCGAACATGGATGTATCGATTCGTGGTGCGGTATCTATTGCGCGTCGTCTGCAAGATCCACTGGCAGAGCTGGTGAAGATTGACCCTAAATCGATCGGTGTGGGCCAATACCAACATGATGTTAGCCAAACTATGCTCGCTAAGCGCCTAGATGCGATTGTCGAAGACTGTGTAAACGCGGTTGGTGTTGATGTGAATACCGCTTCTGCTGCGCTTCTAACTCGTGTTGCTGGTCTTTCTAACACCATCGCTCAGAACATCGTAGATTACCGCGATGAAAATGGTCGCTTTGAAGCGCGTACTACGCTGAAAAAAGTTGCTCGTTTAGGGCCAAAAGCCTTTGAACAGTGTGCTGGCTTCCTACGTATTATGGATGGTAAGAATCCACTAGACGCATCTTCGGTTCACCCAGAAGCTTACCCATTGGTGAAAGCCATCGCCGAGAAAAACCACAAAGAGATCAAATCTCTGGTCGGCAATACAGATTTCTTACGAGGTTTACATGCGATTGATTACACCAACGAAAGCTTTGGTGTACCCACAGTAACCGACATTATTAAAGAGCTGGATAAACCGGGTCGAGATCCTCGTCCTGAGTTCAAGACTGCGACCTTCGCTGATGGCGTGAATAGCATGTCTGACTTAGAACCTGGCATGATCTTAGAAGGTGTGGTTTCAAACGTGGCAAACTTTGGTGCGTTCGTGGATATTGGCGTACACCAAGACGGCTTGGTGCACATTTCAGCACTGACCGATCGTTTTGTTTCTGATCCGCGTGAAGTGGTAAAAGCCGGTGACATCGTGAAAGTGAAGGTAATGGAAGTTGATGTTCAACGTAAACGTATTGCGCTAAGCATGCGCATGAAAGATGAGCCTGGACAAGACAACCGTGCACAGCGCTCAAGCGCGCCTCGCACGCAAAACCGCCCGAACCAAAATTCACAAGGCGGACAACGCCGTCGCGAAGAGCCGCAACAAAACGCTGCGATGGGTGGTGCGTTCGCTGCTGCTTTTGCAAAAGCGAAAAAGTAATCCGTTAGCTCATCTGAAAAGCTGATTCGCCTAAAACAAAAAACCTGCATCCCTTAGGGTATGCAGGTTTTTATTATGTGTTCAAAAAAGACATAGAAGTTTGGCAGGGTCATAAGTTTTCGACTTACAACACGACCAGCATCTCTGATGGAGCATGAGGCGCAACAGCATGACCATAATGATATTTTATGACCTTACGTCGTTTCTCCATCTGTCCCTCTTGAATCGCCGCATCTAAAACATGCTTTGGCAGGCGAAAACGCATGGTATAGCCCTTTCCTTGATCAGCACTGTATGTTCTCAGTGCCAATAAGCTGAATAACCTCTCAAAAGGATCTTGTGGCTCTTCTTGGCTAATCGAATTGGCCTCTGACTCGTTCTCCATTTCATAACCAGGATGGTCTGAAGGATCCCAAGCCGACTGCTGCCTTCGCTTATCGTCCGATTTTACCTTTCGCTCTGCATTGGTTTTCGCCAATGCTACGGCAGGAGCTACGGGTTCTCGAACTCTATTATCACGCGCAACTTGCTCTGTTTGCACATTAACGGATGGAGCGATCAGTGGCACACTCACTGCAGTTGCAGGTGACACAATCATCGCGAACTCTCCTCAAGAATCGCCCATCGTTATTGCTACAACGCTGTTGTACTGTGAGTCAGCACAACAGGCATAGCCCAACTTATCGCAATCCACTCTGGAGAGAGTGAGGTCTGAGTATCATGCAATGCCTTGGTGTTATACCAATCGTAGTAAATAACTGCTCATCCTAGCTTGTTAAAATGCTCGATAACGGCATTAGAACTTTTGATTGTAGAATAACTACTTATCAAAACTACTTGTCAAAAAAAAGCAGCCTTGTTCTCAAGCCTTTTTCCTACGCTATTTTTGAACATTTACTTACTGTGATTGGTATTAGGTTATATATCGACCAAGCCAGCGATAAATTTAGCGATTATTTTTGCGCGAAGCTGACAAGTTCACTGCAAAAGGCATCGGCTTCTGTCATAAACGGCGCATGGGACGACTGTGTGAAGATGTATTGCTCGGTATCGGGTAGAGCATTTCCCAGATCTTTGGCCACTTTCACTGGCACCAATCCATCTAATCGACCGTATAAACGCAGCATAGGCACTGAAATCTCAGGGAGCTGTTCACGCAGGTCGACGTCCGACAGCATCTTTAGGCCCGCCAATAAAGAATCTGGATTCGGCAACGGACGTGAAAGCACTGCTTGCTTGAGCTGTTTTACATCTTGCCTTGCTGAAGGGCTGCCCATGGCTTGCAATGCCATAAAGCGTTCGATGGTGGTCTGAAAGTCTTCCACTAACTGTTCAGTGAAAGCCGTTAATACATTGGGTTGAATACCTCGCCACAAAACAGGTTCTTTTGCAGCGGCGAATTTGGGAGAACTGGCGACCGTCACTAATTTGCTTACATAATCTGAATGATGCAGAGCCATATGCGTCGCGATCAAGCCACCGAGTGACCAACCGACCCAAATAGCTTGCTTAGGGGCATCGGCCAACAGTTGCTGAGCTATCTCTTCAAGATCTTGAGCGTGGCAGTGAGAGCTGTGTCCATAACCCGGCAGATCGACAACATGAACTCGGAAATCAGACTCTAACGCAGTGACCGTTTGTTGCCATACCGCACCGTTCATTCCCCAACCGTGAACCAGAACCAAATCAGGACCTTGCCCTGAAACATGCCAATACAACGCGTCACTCATTCTCAATATTCCCTACTTTTTCCATCAGCGATAATCCGCGCTTTTCAGTATGGTGAGCAAAAGGAACACCCTAACCCAAAAGCATCACGAGCTATGTTATCTGATTGGCTACAAAAAAACACACCACGCCTGGTCACACCTCAGTGCCACCTATGCAAGCTAGACAAACTCCCCAATGATACTCATCCTCGATGGTGTCAGTCTTGCCTCGATCTCTTTTGCCAACAGCCACGCTGCCAACGATGTGGGTTAAAAACACTACTCACAGTCGAGCAGTGTGGTCAATGCTTGTCTCAGCCTCCACCTTGGCATCATCTCTATTGTGTAGGTGACTACACCTTTCCAACGGCGCGTTATATCCAACAAATGAAATACGCCGATAAGTTCTGGTTCGCTCGCGATCTATCAAAATTGTTAGCGCCACATATTCAGCACCCAGCGCCTTTGATTACCGGTGTTCCCTTACATTGGACTCGATACCTTCATCGAGGTTTTAACCAAAGCCAGTTATTGGCACATTACACAGCTCAGGAGCTGAATGTTAAAAGTGCGGTTTTATTTCGTCGATCTCGATCAACAGCTTCGCAGCAAGGATTAACCAAATCAGCAAGGCAGAACAACCTGGAAGACGCTTTCACGCTGCGCAATACGAATTTTTCAACGAACGATGACTCTCACGTCGCGATAATTGATGATGTTGTAACCACAGGCAGTACAGTGTATCAATTATGCCAATTACTACTTGAAGTGGGCGTGAAAAGGATTGATATTTACTGCATCTGCCGCACTCCTGAGCCCTCTGGATAAAAGCTGTGGATCGCTACTTGTACAGCAATCCAACAAAAAAAGGGCTGAATTACAAATCTGACAGGAGTAGAATGGCGCTAATAACCTACAAATCTACTCAGGTATTCGTCGTGTCAAATATTACTATTACAGAAACAGCTCAAACTCACTTTGCCAATCTGCTGTCACAGCAGCCTGAAGGTACAAACATTCGTGTGTTCGTGGTAAATCCAGGCACACAAAACGCTGAGTGTGGTGTTTCTTACTGCCCAACAGATGCTATCGAAGCATCGGATACAAAGCTTTCTTTCGACGCATTCTCTGCATACGTTGATGAGCTAAGCCTGCCATTTCTAGACGAAGCTGAAATCGACTTCGTGACCGATAAAATGGGGTCTCAGCTCACACTGAAAGCACCAAACGCTAAGATGCGTAAAGTTTCTGATGATGCACCACTTGTAGAACGCGTTGAATACGCAATTCAAACACAAGTTAACCCGCAACTTGCAGGCCACGGTGGTCACGTAAGCTTGGTAGAAATCACTGAAGATGGCGCTGCTATCGTTGCATTCGGCGGTGGCTGTAACGGTTGTTCTATGGTTGATGTAACGCTAAAAGAAGGCATCGAGAAAGAACTTCTTCAACAATTCGAAGGTGAACTGACTGCAGTTCGCGATGCCACTGAGCACGATCGCGGTGAGCACTCTTACTACTAATCACTCAATTAGTATGATTCAATGATTAAAAGGTTGATGCGCAAGCATCAACCTTTTTTGTTTTAAAAACGGCAAAACACCCTCTATCCGTATATATCCCGTGCAATCACAATAATGACGGCGGCGTTACCATTTGCAGTAAGGTATTCAAGTGATCGCAATCGGTTCCTGATCTAATAAATCTAGGATATGAAAACTCGGATCTAGGAACTCAACGTCATTTCCCCTATATTAGAATGACTTTACAAGAAAGAACCTCAATGAGTTAAGGAGCGAGCGCAATGACAAAAAGGACCAAGCCAGAGATTTTGGCTCAGCAAACTGTCGCTCAATCAAAACTATTCTCTATCGAGTCTCTCGATTTACGCTTTTCAAACGGTGAAGAGCGCACTTACGAACGCATGAAGCCTAGTGGTCGCAATGCAGTAATGATGGTTCCGATTACTGAGCAAGGCGATATTCTATTAGTGCGTGAATACGCCGCGGGTACTGAGCGTTATGAATTAGGCTTTCCAAAAGGTCTCATTGACCCAGGAGAGCAGCCTAATGAAGCCGCCGTTCGCGAATTAAAAGAAGAGATAGGCTTTGGTGCCAACAAGCTTACCCCGCTAAAAGAAGTGATTCTCGCGCCCTCTTACTTCTCTAGCAAAATGACGCTATTCATCGCAGAAGAGCTCTATCCAGAGAAATTAGAAGGTGATGAGCCTGAGCCGCTGGATATTGTTCGCTGGCCACTTGCTCAAGCTGAAGAGCTATTAACACATCTCGACTTCTGTGAGGCTCGCAGTATTACCGCCCTACTATTAACCCTTCGAGTCTTAAACAACAATTAGAACAAACAGGCTCGCTCGAAGAGTAAGAGAATATTTATGCCAATAACAAAAGATTTATCTCATCTCCTTCCCTCTGTCATTGAGATTGCTCGCTCTGCAGGGCAACTCATCTTAGAGATCTATGAGAAAAAAGATTACGAAGAGTTCACCAAAAGCGATGACACACCTGTCACCAGTGCCGATCTCGCCGCACATAAGCTGATCTCGAAAAAACTCACTGAACTCACACCTGATATTCCCGTTTTATCTGAAGAAGCCGCCGACATCAGCCTAGAGCAGCGTTCTCAATGGGATCGCTACTGGTTGGTTGACCCACTCGATGGCACGCAGGAGTTCATTGCAAGAAGTGGTGATTTCGCGACAATTATCGCCCTAATCGAACATAACAAGCCAGTAATGGGCGTGGTGTATGCGCCAGTTTCAGGGGTGAGCTATTACGCTTATAGCGGTAAAGGCGCTTGGAAAATTCCAGACCTCAACGACAGCGTGAAAATCAAAACGCATCATCACGAGCTACCAAACCAATCGATCGCGATGGCGATCAGTCGTCGTCAAGACATCAACCGCATCACTAGCCGTATGAGCTCAGCTTGGAACTATGACTTGGTTCCACTAGGTTCCGCTGCACTTAAGGCATGTTTAGTGGCGGAAGGCGCTGTGGACTGTTACCTAAGAATAGGCCCAACCGGCGAGTGGGATACCGCAGCAACGCAATGTATTGTTGAAGAAGCGGGAGGCCGAATCCTAAGCACTCAATTAGAGCCGCTTTCTTATAACGAAAGAGAGACGCTTGAGAACCCGAACTTCATTGTTCTTGGTGATGCAGACTTACCTTGGGCTGAGATACTTCAGGGTAAAGATTAGCGTCTGTAACTTACCGATATTCAAACAAAATGGGCACCTCACTGAGGTGCCCATTTTTTATATCTCGCGATTTAATAACCAAATTCACTCACCAACAGCGACTATCTCAGAAGTAGATACCGAGCTAAAAACGACCTTGGTAGGTAAATTGATACTTACCTTGGTTATCTGGATTACCCAACCATTTAAGCTGATTTTGCATCGTTGGCGGGAATTCAACACCCGGTTTAAACCACGCTGCAGATGTGTAGCGCTGGTTAGGTGTTAGACTCGCTGAGAACTCACTGTCTACTTGAGTGCTCTTCTGAACGCCTTTGGCTGCAATTGTACTGTCTTCACAGCTGATGTCAGCAATCACAGGGCCGAGATCTAGCGCACCCACAGGGGAATCAACGGCAGCGCCAGACCAAGCAAGCGTGCCTTCGCCCGATTGGCACCAAGGTTGAGCATGAACCGCATGCTTAATCGTCAGTTCAACTTGTCCGCCAATAGCAACCGGTACAGGGATCGCTGGTGCGTATTTCATCACGTTCATAGCAGGCATTGAAGCCACTAAATTTTCGGCATACGCGCCGCTCATGCTGTACCCAACACGTCCTTTGCCTGATAAGTTCATATCGCTATTACGACCAAAACGAACCGCGAGCTCAGCTTTAGCCTGTAGGAGTTTAGAAAACTGGAAGTCCCACTGTACTGAGCCGTAATTAACACGCTGCCATACGATATTGTTAGCACTGCCTTGCCACACGGTACCTTCAACACCTTCGATACTTAAACCGCGTACCACAGGTGCATGTTTGAGAGCAAAAGAAGCCGGTAAGTGCAGCAACAAACTTACTGAGAAAAAAACGATAAAGATGCCGCTGAATAGCAGGCTGTATTTTAACGATATACCGCGTTTCACATTAACCTCGTTTAAACTGTAGTCGGTTGACATCAATAACCCCAGGGCTATCAGAGCGATCAATATCCATAAATTCAACCTCAACACCCTGCTTTTCTTTCAGGTATGTCAGCCAGTCTACGAACTTATTAAATGGCACCGGCTTTACCCACACTTGCAGCATCTCGCCACGTGGTTGTACACGGATCAGCTCGATGTTAAAACGACGCATAGAAGCGGGTACCGACTGGTTTAAAGGCTGGCTCGCACTGATGCCGCCGCTGCCTCTTAATTCAACCACTTCATTGGCTTTATTCGTAACCCAAGCCAGCAATTGCTTCTCACTTTGAATACGGCTCTGCGCTAGCTCAGCTCGTTGGCTAAGTGGTTGTATTAACCCCCAATAAACAATACCCAGTATCAATAAAATAGAACAACCAATGACTAATCGTTGTTCCCTCTGACTTATTGAAGTCCACCACGCTTGGAGTGGTTCAATCATATTTCTCATCACTGCTCTCCTTGCGTTGGTTATTGACGGGGTTTAAGAGTAAAACTGCCAAAGACAGCATCACCATTGCGATTTAGTGGGCCTTGTTCCACGGCAAACTTCTGTTCGAGTTTCTCTCTGGCAGTCTCAAAGTGCTGAAAATTCGAACTTTTCGCCTGCAGTCGAACCTCAGAGCGGTTACCGTCGTAACGAATACTTTCAACTTCGATCGATGTCACTTTACCTAAGGTCTCTGGCAGCAGCGCTAACCAGCCGAGTAAGGAATCGCCCTCACCCGAGCCACCGTATTTCTTAGCTTCATCGTTCATTTGACGCTTGAGGTAACTCACGGTCGGAATGCGTTGCTTGCCTGGTAGTACGGCTCTAAAGATACGTTCACTCTCCATGCGGTAAGCTTGTGCTTGCGCTTCGTATTGCTGAACCTTTAACACTTGTTGAGTCACAATCACGGCCACCAGCAAGCAAGCAGCAATCGCTACTTTCTGCCATACGCGCCAATATTTACTGAATGAAGATTTAGTTTTAAAGGTGCCAGTCAGTAAATTCACACTGCTTGCGATCGCTTGTTGGCTCAATAGAGACATCACCAACTCAGCAGGCTTAGCTTGCCAATTCACACCACTTTGCTGTTGAACATCGTCACTCGGCATCGCTGTATAGCTGAAGATAGTCGTAGGTTGTTCTGCATCGTCAGCAACCCAGTCACTTTGCAAAAACATCGGCAACCATGCTTCGCTGATCGATACCGCTTGATAGTGACCTTGGCGTTGAGAGTTACCTTGGCGTAACAGCCAATGTTGGTCTATCTGCAATGCACTAATGCCGTGCTCTTCCAAAGGCACAGCGAGTGTATCTGGCAAGACCTTGCGAAAGATAATATTGGCTTCACGAAACTTACCTAACGCTTGTCTTAACCATTCATGCTCAACACCACATACCGTGGCATGAGTGGTATCTTTATCTAAAATGGTTAAGTGCAAGTCTTCGATATCTTGTGCCACTTCGTCTTCTAACAAAAATGGCAGCATAGAGTCGAACTGGCGAGCAGCACCTTTCGGGATCTCAACACGCTTAATTAAGCACTCATTTCCCGGCAATAAAGCAATACAACTGCGCTTTTCAGCGTAAGGTGTTAATTCACCAAGCTGTTCCCAGCTCGACAATTCACCACTTGCTATCACTTCTTGTTGGCTTGTCGACCAAACTAACCACTGCACAGGGCTTTGTGGTTCGCTACTCAGTCGAACGGTCAGAAACTCGCTCACTGATTCCTCCAAAACGACGGCGTACTACCGTCACTGTTTCTCGATTACTACTATAGAAAAGCGACCGTATACGTACACGTGACTGCTCAACTAATACCTCTGCATCTAGCTCAAAATAGGCGCTATCTACAGTTAAATATGCTTTCGCTTTCTTGCTAACTTCGGCACTCACACCGACAATGGCAGACTCCGCCATAAATGCATCTACCGTATCCCAACCATCAAATGGGCGTTTATCTATCAGCTGTTTAGCATCCGATTCACTTAAGCCCGGCGCGAACATCGCTTCCAATAAAGGCGCCTGATTTTCCGTGAGTGTATTCACATTCAATCGGAAGTCGTCGGTTGGTAAAGCGCAAACCAAAGGGCGAACTTTATTCATCACATCACCGGTAACCTGATACACCGCTCGTAGCTCCGATTCATCGGCCATTAAACCATTGGCCGCCAAATACGATGGCTTCATCGCTTCATAGGTGCTGTCTTCTACGCCAGACGAAGAAGTGGTTCGGGTATCAGCATCAACAAACTCCCAGCTTGAATTCGCGATAACCTCAGCCTGATAAGGGTCAATATCTTGGTTTTCCAATAAGGTTTGCCAAACTGTCACTAAATAAGGTGTTTGGTTACTTGAAGTTGTCGTAACACCCGCTAGCGCATTAAGATTAAAGCAAGCTTGCGCATCCACGATACGGCCTTTGACTTGCCCATAATCTAATGGATAGACCTGCTCCTCTAACGCCCATGGTTGGCTTAGATTCACAGTATCACTGTCTTTATAGCTTTGCCTAATACCGTCTTGTACAAGCGCTTCTACACCAATGCTATACCAGTAAGCTTGTTGGTAATTTAACTGATTACCAACGCGTTTGAATTGAGTAAACAGACGCTCAGACATACTGCCTGCAATGGTTGCCATGATCGCCAATAGCATCAAAATAACGATCAATGCTACACCGCGTTGTTTGCGCCCTATGACCGAACGTCTCTTAGCAGGACGATTGATTCGATTAGCCATTGCTGTCCTCACTACTTGAAGAGTCATCAGCTTGGTCTAACGTACCACTAGGCGTAAGATAAACACGTTCTATCTCACCATAATCTTTCAATGTTAGCTTGAGTCTTACCGCTTTAGGCAGAGACTTATCAGTTTGCCACTCTTTCCCCCAACGACTGCCGTCATAAAACTCGAACTCCAAGCTTTCGACATCATCAAGTAAGGGAGTCATCACGCCTTGCTGGCCTGCTGGTGTATCTGGGTAGCGCCACCATACTCGCTCAAGCGTTTCTTCTTTGATGCGGTAACCCACTTTAGTCACCTCACCTCGAGGGAACTGCTGCTGCGGGTTATGCCAACCCAAACGAGTAAACATGATGCCAACACTGTCGGAATCCAGTAAATACTCTTTCAATAAGATCAGCTTAGATGATGCTTCTTCACCATCGGTGCGAAATTGTCTCGCAGCCATCTGACGAAAATCATTATCTAAAATGACCAAGCTACGCTGTAATTGATTCAAGCGCGCACTGCGTTCAATTGAGATTTCATTACTTCGTTGAACTTGGTTTACCACTTGATAAGCCGCCATGCTTAACGTGGCAAAGATAGCGATCGAGACCAAAACTTCGATTAAGGTAAAGCCTCTCCCTTTCGAGGATAGTCTTTGTTTGCGTGACAGACACTTAGATGAAACCTTAGCTGATGGCTTGACCCTACTTAACGACATGCTCTTATTTGACAACACGCTCTTATTTGACAACATGCTCTTATTTGACAACATAGCTGCGCACCGTAACCACTGGAGAGGCCTTCTTACTGGTTGCCGCGCTGACATCAAACGCCTTTAACAAATCACCGCTAGTATCAATTGGCGTCACTTTCCAGAACCACTCTCTTCCTGCTAACTCTTGCGTGCCCTGCGCTTTTTTAAGCTTGTCAGGATGCAGCATGACGAGAGCCATTTGATTGTCTACTACCATAGCTGCGAAGGTTTTTTCTTCTAGATAGCTAAGGGTATTAATGTGCTGAGTGACGGCACGAATAACACTGATCGCTGCCGTTGCGAAAATAGCGAGCGCAACTAATACTTCAAGCAGGGTCATTCCTCGAGAACCAAGAGTCATACCACGAGAACGATAAGGAGAGCCGTTATTCCTCTTCATCTTCTTCTCCTGGCTCAACCAATCGAATAACGCCATTATCCAACACTCGAATGCGCCAACCATCTTGTATGGTGTCACCTGTATTTGGATAAAACGACAGCACAAATGGTGTCATTTCAGCACTCGATAAGATGTAGATCTGTGGTGGCTTAGGCTTTTTTTCCTCTTCAAGATCAGCAAACATATCTTCATCAAACAGGCTTCCTGGATTGAATAACCGATCATCGTCTTCCCATGCGCCACCACCTAAGGTCAGTGACAATGCGAGATCTTCTGGTAATTCAGTTAAAGAGGGGATTTTTTCGAACTCAGTTTCTTGCCAGCCATCAGACTTCAAAGTCATCAGAACGTAAGTCGATTTCTTTTCATCAACACGAACACCAAAATCTAAGCCACTCAAAATAGCCTCTTCATTAAGCAACTGAATTCGTTGATAAAAGCTGTGGGCATATTTTTTGGCGACGTCTTTACTATTGGTAGGTATGGTCGCGATCACTGCGACCGCCGTTACTGACAGTAATACCAACACCAAAAGAATCTCAATCAAGGTGAAACCTGGCTGTGTTTGCTTAGTTTTCACCTTGTAGACTCCATCTGTTTACGTCCTACCATCAATAACGTTTCAAGCTCAATAACTTATCAACCAACAGGAACGAATCAAACAACAAACCGAAGCTTATTGGAAATCCTGCATGTTCCAGTTGCCGATATCTGCAGCAATCCCTTCACCACCTTCTTGGCCATCAGCACCAAGTGTGAAGATATCGATAGTGCCGTTATCACCAGGGCTTAGGTATTGGTACTCGTTACCCCATGGGTCGTTTGGCAAACGCTTGATGTAACCGCCGTCACGGTAGTTACGAGGCTCTGGGCTGCTTGGCTTGGAAACCAATGCATCAAGGCCTTGATCCGTTGTTGGGTAAACGCTGTTATCCAGTTTGTACATATCCAGCGCGTTCTCTAGCGCCACAATATCAGTGATCGCTTTCTGTTGATCAGCCTTCTCTTTGTTACCCAATAGGTTAGGTACAACAAAGCTCGCCAATACGCCGAGAATAACCACAACAACCATCACTTCTAGTAGGGTAAAGCCTGATTGTTTCTTCATTTTATTTTTCATTGTTTTCTCCAAATTACAGACAACGAGTGAAGGTAATAGTGTCCTTCTTCTCGCTCATCCAAAAACTAACGTCTTATGAGCAGTTGGTTAACCACTCATCAAATTATTCATTTCAAGCATCGGCATCAGCGTCGCCATCACAATGAACAGCACTAAGCCTGCCATCAAAGCGATAAGTGCTGGCGTAAAAATACCTAGCGCGATATTCACGGTCGACTCAAAGCTTTGGTCTTGGTTATCCGCCGCTCTTGTCAGCATCTGTTCCAGCTGGCCACTCTGCTCACCACTGGCAATCATATGCAGCATCATCGGTGGGAAGAGTTTGGTTTGATCGAGCGCTTTACGCAGGCTTGCCCCTTCTCTAACACTGTCTGATGCCTGCAGTACTTGTTGCTTCACATGGTGATTCGACATCACATCCACCGCAACCTTCATCCCTTCAAGAATAGGAATCGCACTCGAGGTACAAATAGAGAGTGTTCGAGCAAAACGAGAGGTATTGATCCCTTTCGCTATTTTACCAATCAGCGGGATACTCAATAATTTTCGATCCCAACTCATACGAACGCCCGGCTTTTTCAGTGCCGTCTTAATCAGAACAATCACACCAACAGTTAACAACAGTAATTGGATGCCCCAATCCTGGATAAATTCACTCGATGCTAATAAAAATTGTGTCGATTGCGGAAGTTCTTGGCCCATTTGAATAATGGGTTCAACGATCTTAGGTACTACTGTTGCCAATAGGAAAGAGACAATCGTCACCGCAAACACCACCAGCACAATCGGGTAGATCATCGCTTGCAGTAACTTAGAGCGCATCTTTTGACGATTTTCCGCGTAATCAGCTAATCGCTCCAATACCGCATCTAAGTGCCCTGATTTTTCGCCCGCCGCAACCATGGCTCTGAACAGTTCATCAAAGATATGTGGATAATCTGACAAGCTATCGGCTAACGAGTAACCTTCCGTCACTTTAGAGCGGACGGCAAGTAACATAGTTCGAATACGTGGTTTTTCCGATTGCTCGGCGACCGCTTTTAAACATTCTTCCAACGGCATACCAGATTGAACAAGCGTTGATATTTGACGCGTAATCAAAGCAAGATCAGGTGTACTGATACCACGCTTAAAACTGGTCGAAGGTTGAGAGCCTTTGGCATCTTTTGCCTTGGCTTCAGTCATCTCAACCGGCATTAAGCCTTGCTCTTTTAAGCGCTGGCGAGCCTGGCGAGCGTTATCCGCTTCAATAGACCCCTTTTTACTTTTACCTTTAGCATCCAGCGCTTTGTATTCAAATGCCGCCATACTAGACTTCCTTGGTAACGCGCATCACTTCTTCTAGGGACGTTATCCCTTTCAGAACTTTACTTAAGCCGTCATCTCTAATGCTTGGTGTCGTGCTACGAATGGCTTTTTCAATCGCCTGTTCACCTGCTTCGCTATGAATCAGCTCTTGGACTGAATCATCAATCATCAACAGTTCATGAATACCGGTACGGCCTCGATAACCTTTATGGCCGCACGCTTCACAACCTTTCGCATGGTAAAGCGTCAGGCTCTCTTTCTTCTTCAATCCAAACAGTTTTTTCTGTTCTTTGTCGGCTTCATAAGGCTCTTTGCAGTCGTTACACAAAGTACGAACCAAACGCTGAGCCAAAACACCCAGCAGCGAAGAAGAGATTAAGAAAGGTTCAATGCCCATATCACGTAGACGCGTGATCGCACCAATTGCTGTATTGGTGTGAAGGGTCGACATAACTAAGTGACCCGTCAAAGAGGCTTGAACAGCGATCTCAGCGGTCTCTAAGTCACGTATCTCACCAATCATAACCACATCGGGATCTTGACGAAGAATGGCACGTAAACCGCGCGCAAAGGTCATATCAACCTTAGGGTTCACTTGTGTTTGGCCAATACCATCAATATCAAATTCGATTGGGTCTTCAACGGTAAGGATATTTCGCTCATTGCTGTTGAGCTCTTGCAGGCCAGCATACAGGGTTGTTGATTTACCCGAACCCGTAGGGCCGGTCACCAAGATAATGCCATGTGGGCGCTGAATCAGCTTACGGAAGTTCTCGTGGTTTTCTGCGGTCATGCCTAAGCTGTGCAAGTCTAAGCGAGTCGCGTTTTTGTCCAACAGACGCATTACCACACGCTCACCATGTGAAGAAGGCATGGTTGAGACACGAACATCTACCGCACGACCACCGATACGCAGAGATATACGGCCATCTTGTGGCACGCGTTTTTCTGCAATATCCAGTTTAGCCATAACCTTTACTCGTGAAACCAATAGCGGAGCCAGTTTACGGCTTGGCGCTAGAACATCACGCAACACACCGTCAACTCGGAAACGGATACAGAGTGACTTTTCAAAAGTTTCGATGTGTATATCCGAAGCGCCTTCTTTGATCGCCTCTCCCAACATCGCATTGATTAATTTGATGATAGGTGCATCGTCTTCCGATTCGAGTAGATCTTCATCTTGGGGCAGTTCTTCTGCCAATGAGAAGAAATCATCACTGTCAGCACCGATGTCTTCCATTAACTGCCGCGCTTCTGACGAATCACGTTGATAAGCATCGGTCAGTTTTTTATCAAACTCTTCTGCTGTAATAGCTTCTGGAGTAAAGCCATTTTTGACAACGCGGCTTACTTCAATGATCGCAGCTGATTTCAGTGGCTCAACATAATAAAGCACTGGCGCACGTTCAGGGTGCTGATATTCCAACACCATCTTGTAGCGATTCGCAAAGCTAAACGGTAAACGCTGATAAGTGCGTGCCGCCCCTACCAATTCAGACATTATTCTGTTTCCATTTGATCGATGAAGGCTTGGATTTCAGCCGGGTGATTCATATCGGAACCAAATTTAGGCAGTACCGGGATATTATCGTCATCCAGCAGCTTCAAACCTTGTTCAGACTTGTATAACTGCTCAGCACGAATGAAGTTGTACTTACGCTGAGTGATACCGTCGGCTGTCATGCCATCACGGATGATGGTTGGCTTGATGAAAACCATTAGGTTCTTTTTCTCAACCTGAGTACTGGTTGATTTAAACAGGTGTCCAAGTACTGGGATGTCACCCAAGAACGGCACCTTAGACTCACTTTCCAGTGCACGCTCATCAATCAAGCCACCCAGCACCAACATTTGACCGTCTTGAACAATCACAGACGTGTTCAGTTGACGCTTAGCAAAACGAACATCAACTGCACCATTGGCGCCCAATACGTTAGAGACTTCTTGTTCTATTTGCAGCTGAACCGAGTCACCTTCGTTGATTTGTGGCACCACTTTAAGCTTGATACCCACTTCTTTACGTTCAACCGTTTGGAATGGGTTGTCGTTGCTTGAACCTGCGGTAGAACCGGTTAGAACAGGCACTTCCTCACCCACAATGAATGAAGCCTCGCCATTGTCCATAACCGTGATGCTTGGAGAAGATAGGATGTTTGAGTTTGAGTCGGTCGCAACCGCGCTGATCAACGCTGTCCAATCACCCATAACAACACTCATTGCGGCGCCATTAACGCCAGAAAGAGCAGATGCCAAGGTAGAATAGTCACCCGATTCAGTGGTGGTTTCATTACGAACAAAGTCACCATTGTCATCATAAACGGCAGTGGTCGTTTCAGTGTCTTTGGCTTCTTCCAAACCAACCATCACGCCACCAATCGATGCACCGGTGTTACCATACTGAATCACTGCACCAGTATCTAGGTTACCCCACTGCACGCCAAGGTTAATGCCGTCACCTTCAGCCATCTCGACAATTAAGGCTTCGATCAACACTTGGGCACGACGAATATCCAACTGCGCGATAACGTCTTGCAGCGCGTTCATGATGTCTGGTTGTGCGGTAATGACCAACGAGTTGGTATCACTGTGGGCTGAGATCATGACTTGATTACGTTGCGATGAACTGCCTTTAGTTGAAGATTGTTTCTCTGACTGCAAGTTGTCCGATACGCCTTTCAACACATCGACAAGATCTTCCGCTTTTGCGTATTTAAGGTAGATAACTTGGTTGTTACCTTTGGTCGCCATCTCTACATCAAGCTGTTCAATCAGCTTTCTTAAACGGCTACGTACCTTTGGGTCACCGGAAATAAGAATTGCATTAGTACGCTCATCGGCAACCAATTTAGGCTGTAGGAATGCAGGTGTGTTTTTAGCATCGGTGGTTTTACTCAGAGCATCAACAATACGAACCATTTCTGCCGCCGATGCATTCTTTAGCTCAACGACTTCAATCTCTTTATCACCCGCTTGGTCAACACGCTTGATGATTTCTGCTAAACGGTTCACTACCGCCGCACGACCGGTAATCAAGATGATATTGGCAGGATCGTAGTGCACAACGTTACCCGCACCGGCATTATCGTTCAATTGACGAAGCAAAGGAGAAAGTTCACGAACCGAGACATTACGAACCGTCACAACACGCGTGACTACACTGTCGCCTGTGATCGAATCACGATCACCAACAACGGGAATTGCTGAGGTTTTAGAATCTTTGGCTTTGATGATCTTAAGAACGCCTGAGTCCATTTCAACGACCGCGTAGCCATACACTTCTAATACGTTTAGGAAGAAGCTGTAATATTGCTCTTCATTGAGTACGTCATAGCTACGTACATCAATTTTACCGCGCACCGATGGGTCAACGATGATCGTCTTCTCTAGGTTGCGGCCAACAATATTAATAAACTCTTGAATGTCAGTGCCCTTAAAGCTGGCACTAAAATCACTAGCGATGGCTGCGGGTGTGCAGATTAAGCTTCCTGCCAGTAACCATGCACTTTTCTTAAACCAATGCTTCACGTATTTCTCCTACACTTTCGTCTGTCTTCAGACGCAAAGTTTTAAAATTCAATAAACACTTCATGTTGTTGTCCATCTCTCTCGACCACGAGGTTTAGCTCTGTCAGATCGGAAATGGAACGGAATATGTTGCCCATCGCTGCGGGGTCTGTCAGGTCTTGCCCATTTAACTGAGTAGCAATATCTCCGTTTTGGAGCCCAACAGAGTTAAAAAGTTCTGAATCTTTGCCAGGGCTCACACGATAACCAATAACTTTATCGTCACGCTTCACCTGAGACAGTCGAACATATTGGAAGATTTGTTGTGGATCTTGCATTATCTTCGCTTTAATTTCGTCTAGCTTCTCTTCTTCGGAAGCGGGGTTATTGCCACGAACAGAAGAAGTGGTACGAGGTGGCGCAGGTGCTGATACCGCTAAACGCTTGTACTCAATCCCTTCAAGCATCAATGTTTCATCTCGCCCTGAATTATCGATGATCACGCGATCCACTAATACCGCTTTTAACTTAGCTCGCGTACCTTCAATCTCTTCGTTAATGCCGTAAGTCGCTTGCGTGCCACGATTCGCGATCACCGCTAAGCTCAATTTTGGATTAGAGCTGGCGACAGCGCCCACCAAAACTAGGTTTAATCGTGTCTTAGGTGCATCTTGGATAACTTGCTGTTTAACAACAGGAGCTGTGGTTGGGTTATAGGCACCAAACATGTTGCTCTGCTGTAGGGAAGAAATATCGAGGGTCGATTGAGGAGAGGAAGACGATGAAGCTGTTGCTTTCCAAGGCACAACGGTTTGCTCGGCAGGTTCAATAAACCACGCAAGCTGTCCTAAAATCCATGCTGAAGCTGCAATCAACAAACAACACGTCACTAGGCTTAGTTTTTGCTGAAATACAAATCCATTCTCTAATAAGCGGCTCAACACAGGTGAATTTCCCATGCGACTTTTGAGCTCTAAAAAGTTCACTTCCCTTGCCCCTTTTCATGACGACAAACGCTGCAAATCATTAAACTTTCAGCCTTTTTATTCATTCGTTCGATACCGAGCTTATTTAAGCATAAGATCTCGAACTATATCATAGCAAATCGATAAAACGGCATTACATGGCTATTTTGTAATATGACTTGAAAAAAATGCCAACCGCCTCCACTTTAAGCTTCTACTTAATGTGATAAGCATCATCAAAAAAACATGTTGCGCACTGTTCATTACAGTTAAACCGCATTCATTTCTCACTTAATAAGGCACAGCCCTATATGAAAACTGCTAATGAAGCTGTCAGACTCGATAAATGGTTGTGGGCAGCTCGTTTTTACAAAACCCGGTCTATTGCTCGCAACATGGTCGATGGTGGCAAAGTCCACTATAATGGTCAGCGCAGCAAACCAAGTAAAATTGTCGAACTTGGGGCCGTGATTACACTGCGTCAAGGTAATGAAGAAAAAACGGTGACAATCGAGAAAATCTCGGCTCATCGTGGCGGAGCTCCGATCGCCCAAACCCTCTATGCAGAAACCACCGAGAGCGTGGCAAAAAGAGAAGAGTTTGCAGCACAACGTAAGCTGAATGCTCATAGCCCAGCACCTGAACGTCGCCCAGATAAAAAGCAACGTCGTGACATTATCAAGTTCAAGAATCAATAAGCTAGAAGGAATAGCCAAATGGCAGACCCAATGTCTACAAGTAATGTTTTAAATCGCTACCTATTTGAAGATCTATCAGTACGTGGTGAATTGGTACAAATCGATGAAGCGTACCAACAGATTATTTCTAGCAAGGAATACCCAGCGCCAGTTCAAAAGCTACTGGGTGAGCTATTGGTTTCAACGACGCTATTAACAGCGACCCTAAAGTTTGAAGGCTCTATTACCATGCAATTGCAAGGTGATGGCCCAGTATCTCTAGTTGTTATCAATGGCGATCACGACCAAAAGATCCGCGGTGTCGCTCGCTTTGAAGGCGAGATTGCTGATGATGCAGGCCTACACGACCTAATGGGTAAAGGCCACCTAGTGATCACCATCGATCCTAAGAAAGGTGAACGTTACCAAGGTATCGTTGGTCTGGAAGGCGAAACGCTTGCTGACGTTCTTGAAGGTTACTTTGCTAACTCAGAACAGCTTAAGACTCGTCTATGGCTGCGCACTGGAGAACATGAAGGCAAAGCTCACGCTGCAGGTATGCTTTTACAAGTTATGCCTGACGGCACAGGTACGCCAGATGATTTCGAGCATCTAGAGCAACTAACCGACACCGTTAAAAACGAAGAGTTGTTCTCTTTAGAAGCTAACGAACTGCTTTACCGTCTATACAACCAAGAGAAGGTTCAGGTATTTACACCTCAACCGGTTGAGTTCTTCTGTGGCTGTTCACGTGATCGAAGCGCTGCGGCTATCATTACTGTTGCTCAAGAAGAGATTTACGACATTCTAAGCACGGAAGGTAGTGTGGGACTACACTGCGATTACTGTGGCACAAACTACTCGTTCGACAAAAATGATGTAGATGCTCTTTACGCAGAAGCGGCAGATAAAGGCAGCAATACGGTTCATTAATTTACGGCATACCAAAAACACGTAATTTACCCCAAAAAGGTCAGCACTCAGCTGGCCTTTTTTGTGATCAAAATAGCGCAAACTCCGTAACATCTCGTAATAAAATCACCGCTTAATTTTAATCAATTAATAATGTTCTCGCCCCTAGCGCAAAGGTTTGCGTACAGGATAGACTAGTTGGGCCAATATGTGACGAGGCGCTTAAAACCCCAAGGTTAATATGGATATTTTTTGAGCTGTATCCCTGTTTCCCCCGAGCCTCGTTGCTAGCATGGTGAGCAGATAACAATAAAAAATTATTACAAAATCCCTACAAAATATCCTACAAGGAGCACCTATGACCGTTATGGAACATACTAAGGCTGCACAAATTGATCTAACTAAGCACGGACTGACTGGCGTTACCGAAGTTCTTCGTAATCCTAGCTACGAGCAGTTATTCGTTGAAGAAACACTGCCGGGTCTAGAAGGCTACGAAAAAGGCGTAGTAACGGAACTAGGCTCCGTTGCGGTTGATACTGGTATCTTTACTGGCCGCTCACCAAAAGATAAGTACATTGTTAAAGATGACACAACACGCGATACCATGTGGTGGTCAGATCAAGGCAAAAATGACAACAAACCGATTACCACTGAAGTATGGGACGAGCTGAAAGAGCTTGTAACAACTCAGCTATCTGGCAAGCGTCTGTTTGTCATCGACGGTTATTGTGGTGCTAACCCAGATACGCGTTTAAGTGTGCGTATTATCACTGAAGTAGCGTGGCAAGCGCACTTCGTTAAGAACATGTTCATTCGTCCAACCGACGAAGAACTAGCAACGTTCGAACCTGATTTCGTGGTAATGAACGGTGCTAAAACAACCAACCCTAACTGGGAGAAACAAGGTCTAAACTCTGAGAACTTTGTCGCTTTCAACCTGACTGAACGTGTTCAGATCATTGGCGGTACCTGGTACGGCGGTGAGATGAAAAAAGGTATGTTCGCAATGATGAACTACCTACTACCTCTACAAGGTATTGCTTCAATGCACTGTAGTGCAAACGTTGGCGAGAAAGGCGATGTCGCTATTTTCTTCGGTCTATCAGGCACTGGTAAAACAACCCTATCAACCGATCCTAAACGTGAGCTAATCGGTGATGATGAGCACGGTTGGGATGACGATGGTATCTTCAACTTTGAAGGTGGTTGTTACGCGAAGACAATTCGTCTATCTAAAGAAGCTGAACCTGAAATCTACAACGCAATCCGTCGTGATGCACTACTAGAGAACGTAACGGTTCGTGGCGATGGTTCTATCGATTTTGATGACGGTTCAAAAACAGAGAACACTCGTGTTTCTTACCCGATTCATCACATCGACAACATTGTTAAACCAGTATCAAAAGCAGGTCACGCTCAAAAAGTTATCTTCCTGACCGCTGATGCATTTGGTGTTCTACCGCCAGTATCTAAACTGACTCCAGAACAAACGAAGTACCACTTCCTATCTGGCTTCACAGCGAAACTAGCGGGTACAGAGCGCGGTATTACTGAGCCAACTCCTACGTTCTCTGCTGCGTTCGGTGCTGCATTCCTAACTCTTCACCCAACTCAGTACGCTGAAGTGCTTGTGAAACGTATGGAAGCGGCGGGAGCAGAAGCTTACCTAGTGAACACTGGTTGGAACGGCACAGGCAAACGTATCTCGATTCAAGATACTCGTGGCATCATTGACGCTATCTTAGATGGCTCAATCGACCAAGCGGATACTAAGGTTATCCCTATGTTTAACCTAGAAGTACCGCTAGCGTTGCACGACGTAGATCCTACGATTCTTGACCCGCGTGATACGTACACTGATCCATTGCAGTGGGAAAGCAAAGCGAAAGATCTAGCAGAGCGCTTCATCAACAACTTTGACAAGTACACAGATAACGCTGAAGGTAAGTCACTGGTTGCTGCAGGTCCACAACTAGACTAACCCTAAAGTCTGCTCGGGGTTGAGCGAAATGCAAAGACCCTGTTTCAAAATGATATTTTTGTAGCAAGCCCCTCTTTTGAGGGGCTTTTTTGTTGCTGCTTACCCATTTTTGTTCCACTCTGTTTTAAGACTAGTGAAAATTAAGGCTTTCAAGGAATGAAAAAGGTATTCATGGTGCTCGGCATTGTGCTTTCCATCGTCGTTGCACTTCTCGCGGCGCTGCTATTAAGCTTACAAACTCAATACCGAGCTGATGTTGCTAACTTTTTTATCAAGCATACGATTGAACAACCTGTACTCATTGAAGATATTGAGTATCAGGCGCCGTATCACATCACCTTGATGGGCATCACCCACAACCAACCTAAACAGCAAACGCCTCTTTATATCGATAAGATCGATATCTGGTTCAGTTCAGACTCTCTTATTGAAGCCAAGCTGGTTTTAGACTCGGTGTTAATCAGCGGACTCCAGTTAGAAGCTGACGATCTGGAAAC
The DNA here is from genome assembly GCF_029890535.1 of Vibrio sp. S/42/10. Taxonomy (NCBI): domain Bacteria; kingdom Pseudomonadati; phylum Pseudomonadota; class Gammaproteobacteria; order Vibrionales; family Vibrionaceae; genus Vibrio; species Vibrio sp. S/42/10. The sequence goes on from NZ_JAKMZC010000014.1 coordinate 66,348, forward strand.
ACTCACATCGGTATTGACTCAACCAAGTCTCAAACTCCATCAGTTGGCCATCAATAATCTAGATTTCTCGACTCCAGACTTTAATACACGAGGCATCAACCTCCAGATCTCCGAACCCATTTGGGGGGACAACCGTTCACTGCTGCCCTATGGCAAAACCCAACTCTCCGCCTCGCAATTGTATTGGCAAGGTGAAGCATTCGATAATCTGTTGATAGACTTAGACCTAAAACCGAGTGATAGCACCCTTTATGGCGCTTCATTTGATTGGCGTGGAGCCAAAATATCTGGACAGGCAGAACAATACCAACGCGATTGGTCATTGGTGAATGTCACAGTCGATGGCTTACGATTAAACGAACAACAGACCCAAAGCCTGTTAAACAAAGATTGGGATGTCGCAGGCATTCAGATCAATCACATCAACAGTCTCGATATTCTACGCAGTGACGTGCAATGGCAAGATGGCCACTTAACCGCTTTTGATGCGTCACTCGAAAATATCCAACTGCCTTTTAGATGGTGGGAGCAACAGCAAGCGACGCTCTCTCTGCAAGCAGAAGGTGTCATTTTAGATGATGACAGGTTCATCGACCCAAGCGTTAAGTTGAACCTCCAACCAAACCAGATTCTGATTGAAGATTTCTATACTCAACTTCTTCAAGGCAGTATTCAACTGAATGGAAAAGTAACTCCGAGCACCGTTGAATTAACACAACTCGATGTTCGCGGAATAAAGTGGATCAAGGAGAGCCTAGATGAACATTTACCTGCAGTTCGCCTAACGCCTTGGTTTGAAGAACTACAACAGATCTCTATCAAGCAACTTAACGTCGAACGCAGCCAACTCATTCAACTCGCCGAGAAACCTTACTGGCAAGTCTCAGGGCTACATATAGAGGGGCGTCAGGTTCAATTACTTCAAGACCGAAAATTAGGTCTATGGCAGGGCAAGTTGATGGCCAGCGCCAACGATGCGAGCTATCAAAACATCCTCAGCGCCCAGCCTGTGATTGAAATGCATAGCGAGCAGGGGAAATGGACGTTAACACGCCTGTTTGCCCCACTACGGGATGGTTATATTGAAGCAAATGCAACGCTCGATTTTAACAAAATAAGCAAACCATGGAGCTTAGATGTCTCTGCTGACGGGTTACCAATCTCACTAATGTTGCAGCCACTTAAATTGCCACTCGATGCGACAGGTTATGGAGAATTCGAACTTCAAGCCGCAGGTTTGTACGGCGATTCACTAATGCTCGGGTACTCAACCTCAGGCCAACTTACTGGTAGCGTTCGCCAAGGCATGATGACCTTTAACGATACGCTTTCTGAAACCTCGAGTAATAATGTATTTGAAGTCCCAGAACTGAATGCCAGTTTTGACCGTGGCCGTTTCACCCTTGAACCAACGCACATCATTGGTGCATCCGCTGAAGCGCAAGGTTCGCAAAGGGTTCAAACGTTAACTGGCGAGGTCTCAGGAGAACTCGATTTGCTAGAAACTAGCAAACACACACTTTCCATCACCTTAACTGACCAATGCCATCAAATCTCAGGAAAGCTCGACCAAGCGAAATATTCGGAGATTAATAACTGCCAGCAAAAAAGCGCCACTCCACAGGAGTAGGCGCCTTGTATCTGTTAGTCAGTGTCAGCTATACGCTTACGTTAGTGTCTGTTGATAATCGCTTTTTGTAGTCAGGGATCAGCATATAAGTGCCCGTGAATTCAACCGCTTCAACATCGCCACTATGAATAGTCACGTGGATAATGATACGAGCCTTTCGACCTGAAGCGAGACGATCTAAATCACCACTGATTCCATCCAATGAAGTAGCAGCGACTGGGTTTTGCTCAACCGGGTGACGATAACGAATATTACTGTCAGCCAGAACGATATCACCAGTAAGTCCACGCTCTTTCATCAACAACCAAGTCATTCCCCAGCCTGTTAATGTCGCTAAGGTGAAAGCTGAGCCTGCAAACATGGTGTTGTGAGGATTAAGGTTTGGGTTCAACTGAGCACTACATTCAAACTGATAACCCGTGTATTGGTTAATTTTGATACCCATCTTGTCACTGATCGGAATTTGATTTTCCCAGCGCTGTTGTAGCTCATTACACCATTCAGGCTTACGCAGTACATCAGCCATCGGATCAAGGTGTTTCACCATCTGCTGATGACGAACTGGACCACGCTGGTCATTAATTTCACCACGACGCTCAAATTCGTTTTTCTCATAGAATGAGATCGCATCTTCACGTGCATTACACACTAGACGTTTGGCACCCTCTTGGCGAGCCAGTGACTCTAACGCCACTAAAATCAATGAGCCCATGCCTTTACTTCGACGAGAGTTCTTTACCGCCATATAACGGATCTGACCTTCGAGGTCTGGAGTGATGTAAAGGCGGCCAATCGCCATCGGACGGCCACGACCATCGACAATCATGCGATGGTGACTCATGGCATCATATTCATCACGCTCGGAACCTACCGGCATTCGCCAAGGTTCACGCAGCATCTGCCAACGAAAATGGTAATACTTGTTCAGTTGATTTTCGGTGGTCGGTGTTATCAGTTTAAACATGCTTATCCTTTTAAGTTTAAACCTGCAGCCAGAATGTTACTGGGCCATCATTAACCAATGACACTTTCATGTCGGCTGCAAATCGGCCACGTTCCGTTGGCAATACTGATTCACATTGGTTAGAGAAATAATCGTAAAGACGCTCCGCATCTTCAGGGTTTGCTCCACGAGAAAAGCCCGCTCGAGTTCCCTTTTTTGTATCGGCTGGCAGTGTGAATTGAGAAACCACCAACACTTTACCTTCAACCTGTTTTACGTTGAGGTTCATTTTTCCGTCTTCATCTTCAAAGACACGATAAGTTGTTACTCGTTCCATCAAACGTTTGGCTTTGGCTTCGTCATCACCTTTTTCTACGCCTAATAGAACCAATAAGCCTTGTTCAATCTCACCAACTACTTCGCCATCAACTCGAACGGCAGCTTCACTTACTCTTTGAATCAGGGCTATCACTGTTGTTTCCTTGTTCTGGAATTTCATCGTTATCCGCTGAGTGTACCATTTCTTGCGAGTCACTCCACTGTTCGTGCTCACCAAGCGCGGCTGTCACTTCAGCTCCAACTAGCACGATCAGCCAACACAAATAAACCCAAACAAAGAGAATCGGGATCGCCGCTAGCGCGCCGTAAATCAACTGGTAAGACGGAAACTGAGTAATGTAAGCTGCAAAGCCTTTCTTACTCAATTCAAACAAAATTGCCGCCACCAAAGAACCTGCCGCGGCATGAGAAAAGTGTATCTTTTTGTTTGGAACAAGAAGATATAGGCCAAAAAACGCAAAGAAAGAGAGAATCAAAGGAAGTCTGCGAATAATGGTATTAAATGCACTCGATACGACTTCGTTTTGCAGCAAATTCAATGACGTCACGTAAGAGGTCGCTGCAATACTAGCGCCCACTAGAATAGGCCCAAGGGTCAGCACCATCCAGTACATGGAAAAAGACAACACGGCACGTCGCTTTTCCGTTACTCGCCAGATGTAGTTTAGGTTCTTATCGATATTGGAGATCAACATCAGTGCAGCAACGAATAAGAACACACTACCTACCGCTGTCATTTTGCCAGTATTGGCGACAAACTCTAACAAGGCACCATGCACCGCATCCCCAGACGCAGGAACAAAGTTGGTAATAACGAAGTTTTGAATCACGAGCCCAACATCAGCAAAAATTGAGAATGACGACAAAATAGAGAGCAGAACCGTCAACATCGGCACAATTGAGAGCAAAGTAATGTACGCCAAGTACCCGGCATTCACATTGACTCTATCGTGTGTCATTCGCGTGAGGAGATAGCGGGAAAACTGGATGCTTCCAGTGATTGCGTTTTTTATCTTCAACTTGTAACTCCCTGGTAACTCGTTCATAGTCCTAATTAATATTCCTTTATTTAACTATAGGAAACTAGGATGCCTTATTTAATAGTTATAGTCCTCTCTATTTTTACCCTAACTGGATGCCAGTCCGCTTATTACTCGGCTATGGAGCAAGTGGGATACCACAAGCGCGACATTATGGTCGATAGAGTGGAAGACGCTAAAGAGTCGCAGCAGGATGCTCAGGAAGAGTTTAGTAGCGCGCTAGAGGCGCTCAGCAGCCTGACTAACTTCAACGGTGGCGACCTTGAAGACATGTACAACCAAATCAATGATAAATACCAAGACAGCGAGAAAGCCGCGCAAAATGTCAGTGACCGGATTGCTGCTATTGAAGATGTATCAGATGCGCTATTCGCCGAATGGCAAAGTGAACTAGACCTTTACACTAGCGACTCACTGCGTCGTTCAAGTGAGCAAAAGCTGCGTGAGACTAAATCGTCTTACCAAACGATGCTTTCAGCGATGAAACGTGCCGAGAAAAAGATGGACCCTGTACTCAACACCCTTCGCGACAATACGCTTTATCTCAAGCACAACCTAAATGCGAACGCTGTCGGTTCGTTGCAGGGAGAGTTTATGAGCTTAGAAAAAGACATCGCCTATGCAATAGAGCAGATGAATGCGGCAATAGCAGAGTCGGATAAATTCCTAGCTCAACTCAATCAGAAGTAGTGCCATTAGAAACGAATTAAGATAAATCCGTATGAACCCAATCATTGTTACTGGCGGCCCAGGGGCTGGTAAAACCACACTAATTAATGCCTTGGGTGACATGGGTTACCCGATATTCGCTGAGTCCTCTCGCCAGTTGATAGAACAGCAGAGTCAACTTGAGAACGGTATATTACCTTGGTTAGACCTTCCGGGCTTTGCTCACTTGTGCTTAACCATGATGAGTGAGCAAAAAGAGCAAGCGAATCAACACCAGATTGCGTTTCTCGACCGTGCGATTCCAGATATCTGCGGTTACTTAGCTCAGGCGAATCTCGATATTGATGCGACCTACCGAGAAGCGAGCCAAGGCTATCATTCACAAGTCCTATTCTGCCGCCCAGAGGCTTCTATCTATGTGCAAGATGAAGTGCGCCCTTATCCGTTTGAAGAAGCCTTAGAAATTCACCACGCTTTAGTAACAGTCTACCAAGAACTGGGTTATGAGGTTGTCGAGGTTCCATTTATGTCAGTCGAAGAACGGGCTCTATTTGTTAAAAGTCACCTAGGTATCAAAAGCTAAATCCCCAACTCGGCCGGTCCTCCCTCTTGAGGATGACGAATACTTGAATGCTCTTTGTATCTCGCATCTCGTTGACCTGAATCTAAGCAAACTACCGTCATTCCCTACAGCGAGGCACGAGTGTGATAAGGAACCTCACACAGCTGATGGTTTTCGATACTTTTCCAAACCGCACACAAAACAAAAGCCCCGAGCAGCTAGGCTACTCGGGGCTTTCTTACTTATTCTAAAACTGCTTGATAGCTAGAAGCTAGTCTGCTGGCAATTAAGCCTTAGCTGGACGTGCTGCACGCTTACGTTCGTTTTCAGTAAGAAGCTTCTTACGGATACGTACGTTTAGTGGCGTTACTTCTACTAGTTCATCTTCATCGATAAACTCAAGAGCTTGCTCTAGAGTGTGCTTGATCGGTGGAGAAAGAACTTGTGCTTCATCAGTACCAGATGCACGAACGTTCGTTAGTTGCTTACCTTTCAGACAGTTTACTGTCAGGTCGTTTGAACGGTTGTGAATACCGATTACTTGACCTTCATAAACTTCATCAGCGTGCTCTGTAAATAGACGACCACGAGCTTGAAGGAAGAACAATGCGTAAGTCAGTGCTTTACCAGTCGCGTTCGAGATTAGAACACCGTTGTTACGCTGACCAATGATACCGCCTTTGTAAGGACCGTAATGATCGAACGAGTGATAAATAAGACCAGAACCCGATGTCATTGTAAGGAATTCAGTTTGGAAACCGATAAGACCACGAGAAGGCATCATGAAGTCCATGCGAACACGGCCTTTACCATCTGGTGCCATATCTGTTAGCTCACCCTTACGTAGACCGATGCTTTCCATGATCGCACCTTGGTGCTCTTCAACTACATCGATAGTCACCGTTTCGAACGGTTCCATTTTCTGACCATCTTCTTCTTTGATGATTACTTCTGGACGAGATACTGCAAGCTCGAAACCTTCACGACGCATGTTTTCGATCAGGATAGAAAGGTGAAGCTCACCACGGCCTGATACGCGGAAACGGTCTGGACTTTCAGTTTCTTCAACACGTAGTGCAACGTTATGAACCAATTCTTTTTCAAGACGCTCAAGGATGTTACGTGAAGTTACAAACTTACCTTCTTTACCCGCGAACGGAGAAGTGTTTACTTGGAAAGTCATTGTTACTGTTGGTTCATCAACAGACAGTGGTTCCATTGCTTCAACATTGTTTACGTCACAGATAGTGTCTGAAATTTTCAGCTCACCAAGACCTGTGATTGCAATGATGTCGCCAGCGTTAGCTTGATCTACTTCGTGACGCTCAAGACCTAGGTAACCAAGTACAGTACCTACTTTACCGTTACGTTTTTTGCCTTCAGCATTCACGATAGTTACTTGTTGGTTTGGCTTAACAGAACCACGAGTAACACGAGCAACACCGATAACACCTACGTAAGAGCTGTAATCAAGTTGCGAAATTTGCATTTGTAGTGGGCCGTCAAGGTCAACTGCAGGCGCTTCAACTGTATCAACAACAGCTTGGAACAATGGTTCCATGTTCTCGCCAGTTTCGCCTTCAGTCATTGTTGCCCAACCGTTTAGAGCTGAAGCGTAAACAACGGTGAAGTCTAGTTGCTCATCAGTAGCACCTAGGTTGTCGAAAAGGTCGAATACTTGATCCATAACCCAATCAGGACGAGCGCCTGGGCGGTCAATCTTGTTAATTACAACGATTGGCTTAAGACCGTGTGCGAATGCTTTTTGCGTTACGAAACGAGTTTGAGGCATTGGGCCGTCAACTGCATCTACGATCAGAAGAACTGAATCAACCATAGACATGATACGCTCAACTTCACCACCGAAGTCCGCGTGTCCCGGAGTATCTACGATGTTGATGCGGTAATCATTCCAGTTGATTGCTGTGTTCTTAGCAAGAATGGTAATGCCACGCTCTTTTTCGATGTCATTCGAATCCATGACACGCTCTTCAGCTTCACCACGAGACTCAAGAGTGCCTGACTGTTGTAGCAGTTTATCAACCAAAGTCGTTTTACCGTGGTCAACGTGCGCGATGATCGCGATATTTCTTAACTTATCAATCTGTGGAGTAGACATGGATTCTCGATTCACTCATAAAAGTAGCCGTCACTTATCTCAAAAGTTTGGATAATAACCGCTAGCTTGATTTAAAAAACGGTCAATAATATACCAGATTCTAGACAAAAACCCAGAAATATGTGATCTGAACCAAGGCTTTTTTCTTTATTAGCGATTCATATCCGCTTAACTTTGATTCAGTATCGTACCCAACCGTCCATTTTATATGACTCTGAAGAATCATTACCAAATCAGCTTCAAGCCGAATCTCTCTCAAAACCGTAAAAGTGGATTGACAACTTAAGCAATTCATTGCTGAATAGTATTCGTTCATGACTCATCTTGGTGCACAGACAAACGATTGCACCAAACAAGTGCAGGTAGAGATCATTTTGGTGCAAAAACCAAAGAGAACAAAACAGTTAAACAAGTAAATCATTGAAATTAATGGAATAATTTTTTTGGCACGTTTTTGGCTATAGATAAATCAGCATCGATTAATGCACATACAGACATTAATCAATGCTAGTTTCAACCGAATCGAGCTAATACCGAATTAATAACACTGGAGGTTATCCAAGATGTCAGTAGAAAATGTACTATCCCTGATCCAAGAGAACGAAGTTAAATTTATCGACTTACGTTTTACTGATACAAAAGGTAAAGAGCAGCATATCTCTATTCCTTCTCACCAAGTTGATGCTGACTTCTTTGAAGAAGGTAAAATGTTTGACGGCTCTTCAGTAGCTGGTTGGAAAGGCATTAACGAATCTGACATGGTAATGATGCCAGACGCTGCATCTGCTGTACTAGACCCATTCACAGAAGACGCAACACTAAACATCCGTTGTGACATTCTTGAGCCTGCAACAATGCAAGGCTACGACCGTGACCCACGCTCTATCGCTAAACGTTCTGAAGAGTACCTACGTTCTACAGGTATCGCAGACACAGTTCTAGTTGGTCCAGAGCCAGAATTCTTCCTATTTGATGACGTTAAGTTCTCAAACGACATGTCTGGTTCTTTCTTCAAGATTGATGACGTAGAAGCAGCTTGGAACACAGGTTCTGACATCGAAGGCGGTAACAAAGGTCACCGTCCTGGCGTTAAAGGCGGTTACTTCCCAGTAGCTCCTGTCGATTCATCTCAAGACATCCGTTCAGCAATGTGTCTAGTAATGGAAGAGATGGGCCTAGTTGTTGAAGCTCACCACCACGAAGTAGCAACTGCGGGTCAAAACGAAATCGCAACTCGCTTCAACACGCTAACAGCGAAAGCTGATGAAACTCAAATCTACAAGTACGTTGTACACAACGTTGCTCACGCATTTGGTAAAACGGCAACATTCATGCCTAAGCCACTAGTTGGTGACAACGGTTCTGGTATGCACGTTCACCAATCTCTAGCAAAAGACGGTGTAAACCTGTTTGCTGGTGATAAGTACGGCGGCCTATCTGAAATGGCGCTTTACTACATCGGTGGTGTAATCAAACACGCTCGTGCAATCAACGCATTTGCTAACCCATCAACTAACTCGTACAAGCGTCTTGTACCTGGTTTCGAAGCACCGGTAATGCTTGCTTACTCAGCACGTAACCGTTCTGCTTCTATCCGTATCCCAGTAGTACCAAGCCCTAAAGCACGTCGTATCGAGCTACGTTTTGGTGATCCAGCAGCTAACCCATACCTATGCTACTCAGCAATGCTGATGGCTGGCCTTGACGGTATCAAGAACAAGATCCACCCAGGCGAAGCTATGGACAAAGATCTATACGACCTTCCTGCAGAAGAAGCAGCTGAAATCCCAACAGTTGCGGAATCTCTACAAGAAGCTCTTGCAGCACTTAGCGACGACCGTGAGTTCCTAACAGCTGGCGGCGTATTCTCTGACGACTTCATCGATTCTTACATCACTCTGAAATCTGACGACGTACAACGCGTGAACATGGCTACACACCCACTTGAGTTTGAACTGTACTACTCAGTTTAATCCTCGATTAATAATCGTGTAGTGACTCTTACTGCAACATGTAAGAAGTGCTAAAAAAATATTAGGCTCGCCTCGCAGGTGGGCCTTTTTTTTATTCTCTCGACGCCCCCCTCCTCGTACCATACCTTAGACAAAAGCCTTCAGAGGCTGCTGCTATAAATACAATAAAATCAACGCCAAACGTGAAATCACCTAGCGGTTAAAAGAGGCTAAAGATATGAAAAATATACTGTTCCTGATCGGGTTAACAGTCGCACTCTCATGCTCTTCTCAAACGGTATATACCTGGGAAGATAGCGAGGGCGTACTCCACTTTAGTGATATGCCCACCGCTGAAAATGCCAAGTCTCTTCACTTACCTGACGTACAAGCTTCTGCGCCCGCGCCTAAATTTGAAAGCTCGATACCCGTTGATTCTTCGGCTTCATCGGCAACGAAAGTGACTGCGCCAGTTCATGATCAGCCAACAGCCAACAACACCACAGAACGAGAACTCCCTACTCAGTTAGCACTGACTATGCTGACTCCCGTTCACGATCAAACCATCCGCAGCAACCGCGGCTTAATCCCTATTAAAATAGAACTGAGCCGAAAGCTAGGTATCGGGGAACAATTACAACTCATGCTTGATGGTCGTCGTTATGGCGCTCCACAAACCCAATCTCACTGGGAACTGAAGGGCATAGACCGAGGTACTCACACCATTGCAATTCAAGCACATAGAAGCGGCAAGCTTATTGCATCTACTAGTCCAGTCACCGTGTATTTACATCGAGCGACGATCAAGTAGGCCTGTGTGTTAAAAGAGACGGAATTACCTCAGCTTTTCACCTGTTCTCAACAGCTTTCAGCAACTTTAATGAATTAACTTTAGCTTCTGATTGATATGCGCCATACTTGAACTTAGCTACGCACCAAATTGGTGCAGTGAGAAAACACCAGTTCAAGGACGAAATAGTGAATCGATCAGCGAAACGCGACAGCATAGATACACATCAACTTTCCAGTGCCATTCTCGATAATATGGTGACCTCGACATTGATGCTCGATGAGCAACTGTATGTGCGATACGCCAACCCATCGGCTGAACAACTCTTTTCACAAAGTGCAAGACGCATCGTTGATCATCCATTGAGCCAACTCATCCAACATGCCTCTCTCGATTTAGCCCTCCTGACACAACCTCTGCAAAGTGGCCAGAGCATTACCGACAGTGACGTTACCTTTGTTGTCGATAACCGCCCATTAATGCTTGAAGTGACAGTGAGCCCAATATCTTGGCAGCGTGAGACCTTGCTATTGGTAGAGATGCGCAAGATAGACCAACAAAGACGACTCAGCCAAGAGCTAAACCAGCACGCGCAACAACAAGCGGCTAAGCTGCTGGTGCGAGGGTTAGCGCATGAAATTAAGAACCCGTTAGGTGGATTAAGAGGCGCGGCGCAGCTGCTTGGAAAAATGCTGCCCGATCAGTCCCTTAATGAGTATACGCAGATCATTATTGAGCAAGCCGACCGCTTGAGAGCGTTAGTCGACCGCCTTCTTGGTCCACAAAAGCCAGGAACAAAATCGGAAGAGAACCTCCATCAAATACTCGAAAAAGTAAGACAACTCGTTGAACTCGAATCAGGTTCAACACTCGCTATCGAAAGAGATTACGACCCGAGCTTGCCCGCGATTTTGATGGATTCCGCCCAAGTTGAACAAGCCATGCTCAATATCGTGAGCAATGCTGCACAGATTTTAAAGACCCAAGAATCAGGAAAAATCACCATTCGCACCAGAACGGTGCATCAAGCCAATATTCATGGTCAACGGCACAAACTCGCTGCTCGTATTGAGATCAGCGATAACGGCCCAGGTATTCCTGATGAATTAAAAGACACACTGTTTTACCCAATGGTTAGCGGGCGAGAAGGTGGCACGGGATTAGGGTTATCCATATCGCAAAACCTGATCGATCAACACAATGGGAAAATTGACGTTGAAAGCTGGCCAGGAAATACCACATTCACGATTTACTTGCCGATATAAGTGAAGCTAGATCCCAATGGAAAACCGAGCTTTAAAGGCAAAAAAGAATACCGAAAAATAAAAACAACAATGATTATCACAATAGAATTGGCTGTAAAGGAATTGAATTATGAGTAAGGGATACGTTTGGGTCGTTGATGACGACAGCTCTATCCGATGGGTAGTAGAGAAAACACTGTCTTCTGCGGACATAAAGTGCGAAACATTTGCCGACGCAGAGAGCGTATTGCTTGCTCTTGAGCGCGAAACGCCAGATGTATTAGTATCTGATATTAGAATGCCTGGTATCGACGGGATTGAATTGTTACATCAAGTTCATCAGCGATCGCCTGATCTACCCGTCATTATTATGACCGCGCACTCAGACTTAGATGCAGCAGTCAATGCGTACCAAAAAGGGGCCTTTGAGTATCTGCCTAAACCGTTTGATATCGATGAAACACTGACTCTGGTAGAGCGAGCGATTGCGCATAGCCATGAACAGAAACGCGAACAAGCCAGCGAAGTAACTGAAGACACTAATGCGCCAGAAATCATTGGTGAAGCACCTGCGATGCAGGAAGTTTTCCGTGCTATTGGTCGTTTATCTCGTTCATCCATTTCGGTTCTTATTAACGGTGAGTCAGGTACGGGTAAAGAGCTCGTCGCGCATGCTTTGCACCGACACAGCCCAAGAGCGAAAAAGCCATTTATCGCCCTTAATATGGCGGCTATTCCTAAAGATCTCATTGAATCAGAGCTATTTGGCCACGAAAAAGGCGCGTTTACTGGTGCTAACAGTGTTCGCCAAGGACGTTTTGAGCAGGCTAACGGTGGCACGCTGTTTCTTGATGAAATCGGTGATATGCCACTCGATATTCAAACTCGTCTATTGCGTGTACTTTCTGATGGTCAGTTCTATCGCGTAGGTGGTCACTCTGCAGTTAAGGTCGATGTTCGCATCGTCGCAGCGACCCACCAAGACCTCGAACGATTAGTTCATGAAGGTGGGTTTCGTGAAGACCTTTTCCATCGACTTAACGTCATTCGAATTCATATTCCAGCACTACGCGAACGTAAACAGGACATTGAAAAGCTGACTCACCACTTTTTAGCCTCAGCTGCAGAAGAGTTAGGCGTTGAAGTGAAGACACTGCATCCAGAAACGATTCTAAAGCTCAACCAACTGAATTGGCCTGGTAACGTACGTCAGCTTGAGAATATTTGTCGTTGGTTAACGGTGATGGCTAGCGGCAGCGAGATACTGCCTTCCGATCTACCACCGGAATTGTTGGAAGAAAAAGTCGTGACCACTTCAGGTTCTGGGGATAACTGGCAGCAACTGCTCGCGAATTGGGCGAAATGTGCGCTTGATTCAGGAGAAAAAGAGCTGCTCACTTACGCTCTACCAGAGTTTGAACGTATACTGCTCGAGGCTGCACTCAACCATACCAATGGTCATAAACAAGATGCAGCTAAGGTTTTAGGTTGGGGCAGAAACACCCTAACCCGTAAACTCAAAGAACTGTACTGACCTGATATGACTTTCGATGCAGCGACTTTTTAACCCAAAAAAGAGTCGCTTGGTTTGAGTAGTGTCGGTACAATTAAGGTATGCCATTCACTAAAGTTGTAGCGACGATGTCTTTGAAAACAAAAATTACATTAAGAACCGCTGTGGTTCTGCCATTCGTGATGATTTTTCTATTCACTATGAGCGTAATGGTTTTTACTCAAAAGCAAAGCTACAAAGAAATGGTGAGTGATCTTAGTGCGCGACAACTAACATCACTCACAGACAACGTTCATAAAAGTCTTTCTGAGTTTTTAGAAAAACCGTTTCACGCCAACCTCTCGCTGAGCCACAACATCGGTTACCACCACCTTTATCAATCGGGGAACCTCAGCAGAGTTCAAGACTATATTCTTTATAAGTTCTCTACGCATTTTCAGGCCGTTCCTCAACTGGATGTGATCGGCTTTGGCTCTGAAGACGGTAACTACGTTGGCTTTCGTCAAGAAGCCAACAATGGTTATACCTTGATGGTGCAAGATGACCGAACCCAAGATCAACTTGTCATTTATCGCGGCAGCACGATTAGTGAAGACATTCGCTCCGTCATTTCGGGATACGATCCGAGAATTCGTCCTTGGTACACGCCTGTTGTTAATCAAAAAACAGCTTCTTGGTCGCCCATTTACGCCAACGCTGATGAACGCCAAGAGATCACGCTTTCAGCCCTAGCACCTATCTATGACGACAACGAATTTAAAGCCGTGATTGTCAGTGACATCAAGATCAACACTTTCAACGCCTTCTTAAGAAACCTAAAAGCCGAAACCGATGCCTCTGTCTATATTATTGACCAACAGCAGCGCTTGGTGGCGCACTCTGGTGGGGGCAGCGTTGTCTCTTGGGGAACCGGTAAAACTCATAAAGGTCAGCGCTTATTAGCAACAGAAAGTGCTAACCCCATCATAAAAGAGAGCGCCAGTTACGTTGACCAATTTCATTTGATTGAAAATATGGGCGTGCAACGTTTCAAATTTACTCTTGATGGTGAACAATACTTCAATCAGATCACGCCTTATCAAGATGATCACGGCATCAATTGGTTTATTGGTATGTCGATCCCTGAAACCAACCTGCTTGGTGATTTACCTAAAAACCAAAGAAATAGCTGGCTACTTGGACTGCTTCTCAGCTGTATCGGTATTATCGCAGGATTGATCGCCTTTAATCGAGTTACCCAACCCATCACCTCCACAGCAGATGCCGCCAAACGTCTCGCGAACGGCGACTGGGACAGCGGCATGCCAAAATCTGGCAATAACATCTACGAAACCAGCCTGTTGGTAGAAGCCTTTAATGAGATGGCCAACAATTTAAAAGCTTCATTCCAGCAATTACAAGCTCAGCTTACCTATGACTCGCTAACCAAACTATACAGCCGTGAAGGCTTTATTGAGGCCGCTAAGACAAATGGCGATATCGAAAAAGGCACTCTGTATTTAGTGGGTATTGATCGCTTTCGCGACATTAATGACAGCTTAGGTCATTACAATGGTGACCAACTGCTTATCATCGCGGCAGCACGCCTAAGAGGCACACTGCCTAGTGAATACCTATTAGCCCGCACTGGTGGCGACGAATTTGCAATCTATGCCCCTAATGTCACCCAAGATGACGATATTCAATTACTGACCAACCGCTTACTTCAAACCTTTGCGTCTCCATTTGCTATGGAGTCAGAAAATGTTGTCATTAATGTTTCAATTGGAGTCGTAGGAGTCTCTAACGAGCAAGATATTACGCTGTGGCTACGCAATAGCAGCATTGCACTCAGCAACGCAAAGCAAGATAAGACTCGTGTCAGCGTATACAGCCCCGAGATGGGCAAAGCTTCTAGGCACCGAACTAAAATGCTCGCTCGTATGAACAAAGCCATCGAACTGCAACAGTTCGAGCCTTTTTATCAGCCAATTATTGACCTTGAATCTGGCTCAACAATTGGTGCGGAGGCCTTAGCACGCTGGATAACAGACGATGGTATCGTCGCCTCACCATTAGATTTCATCCCACTTGCAGAAGAGACTGGGCTTATTTACGACATCGGCCAGCAAATCCTGCACAAATCTTGTCGGGATACCGCCATCGCGATCGCGTCAGGAAAATGGGGTAAAGACTTCACAATTCACGTTAACCTCTCCGTCGACCAGTTGAGTGAAAGTAGCTTTGTTGATCGAGTCCAATCCATACTGAGTGAGACAAAGCTATCGGCTAACAATCTTACGTTAGAGATCACCGAATCGCGCATCGTAGATAATGACCCCATAATCATCGACAACATGCTGACTTTAAAAGCACTGGGTGTTTCCATTGCGATTGATGATTTTGGCACAGGATATTCATCGTTAGCGTACTTACATAAGCTGCCATTTGACTGCCTTAAAATCGATCGCAGCTTTGTTAGCAAGTTGGATAAGGAGAACCTAGACAGCTCTATCGTTGCAGCAATCGTTAATATCACCAAGGGCTTCAAGGTAAGCATAGTCGCAGAAGGTGTAGAAACTCAGCAACAAGCGGATCTACTCAAACAGCTGAAATGCCCGCAGGCGCAGGGGTTCTTATACAGTCGCCCGGTTCCTTTTGAGCAATGGCCAACCGACCTCTGCAACGTAAGACAAAGCAGTAAAGAAAGCATGATGTAAAGTAGATAGAGAATTGACTTACAGACAGACAAAAAAATGCCAGCATGATGCTGGCATTTTTTATGTTTGTTTCTCGAACGTGTAATTAAATCACACGAGAGAATTGCTGCTGGCGAGCCTTTGCACGTAGGTATTTATCAAAACACATGCAGATGTTACGGATCAGCAAACGGCCACGCAAAGTCACGCGGATTTCTTTGTCATCCACTTCAACCAACTCATCATTGATGAAGGTTTGCAGTAGCCCTAAGTCTTCTTTGAAGTAACCATTAAAGTCTACAGAAAACTCAGACTCGATCATGGTTTTATCAAGCTTAAAGTTACAGATAAGCTGTTTAATGACCTCACGACGCACTAGGTCATCACTGTCTAATACCACACCTTTCCAAAGTGCATGACGCAGGTCATTCACCTGAGCGTAATACTTCTTCAGCTCTTTTTGGTTTTGAGCGTAAGCATCACCGACCATAGAGATAGCAGAGACACCGAAACCAATTAAGTCAGCTTCACCTTGGGTCGTGTAGCCTTGGAAGTTACGATGCAAGATACCTTCGCGTTGTGCTACTGCTAGCTCGTCTTCAGGTAGTGCAAAGTGATCCATTCCGATGAACTGGTAACCAGCGCCCGTTAGCGTTTCGATGGTATCTTGTAAGATAGCCATTTTCTCTTTAGCTTCTGGTAGGTCTTCGTCTTTAATCTTACGCTGCGCAGCAAACAATTGCGGCATGTGTGCGTAGTTAAATACCGATAAACGACCCGGTTTCATTTCTAACACTTGCTTCAATGTTTCCGCGAACAAAGCTTGAGTCTGCTTTGGCAGGCCGTAGATCAAATCAAGATTAGTAGAGCGGAAGCCTAGCTCTTTAGCACGCTGAACCATTGCAATAATGAACTCTTCATCTTGTTCACGGTTAACCAGCTTTTGCACTTCTTTATTGAAGTCTTGAACACCAATACTCAAGCGGTTAAAACCTTCGCGGCGTAGGTGGTCGAGTACATCAAGTTCAATCTCACGTGGGTCAACCTCGATACTAATCTCAGCATCAGCCGTGAAGTTAAACTCATCACGCAGAATCATCATCAAACGAGTGATTTGTACTTTTGTTAGGAATGTCGGGGTACCGCCACCGAAGTGCAGTTGAGTCACCTCGCGACCATTCAGCAAAGAAGCGCGTTGACGAATTTCGTGTTCAATCACATCTAGGTACTCATCCGCTTTGTGCGAATGACGGGTAATGACTTTGTTACAGCCGCAGTAGTAACAAAGCTTGTGACAGAACGGAATATGCACGTAAAGAGAGAGTGGACGCTCAGGGTATTGCGTACACGCCATGTCGTAATCAGCGACGGTAAACGCTTCATGAAACTCCAACGCAGTTGGGTATGAAGTGTAACGAGGTCCCGAATAGTTGTACTTGTTTAAGATTTCTTGATCCCAAACGATTTGCTGATTCGTTGTTACTGGCTTGCTCGACATAGCGGTAATTCCAATTTAGATCCGCGAGAACCTAAGGTCTCTCAAATCATTTTACATACATTAAAATATAGACGGGTTATTTTGCCACACGACCAGTAAGGTCGTTTCAAGACAAAATCAATTTTTTAGACAAAAACTCAGAACTGCTAGCTTGATCACTAACAAAGCGTCGGGATTAACGAGACGCAAAAGGTAAGAAGGCTTATTTAACATTATCTGTTAAAGACAAAGCGTATTAAAGACGTGAGTCTTAAAGCTGTATATCTCAAAAACAGCGCGTCTTGAAACAGCACGTTTTGAAAACTAAATGTTAAACAAGCCTCAATTTTAAAAGTCTTAGCGACTAAATCATCTGAATATTGATTTGGTTGTTAAGAGGTTTAATTTTCTCCTGCAACCGTTTCAAATCTTCGATGACGGCATCATTCAAGCGAGTCTCTGCCTTGTGGCGTGTGAGATTCTGCTGCATGCGCTCTTTCTTGGTCAGTGCCTGTCTTTCATCTCCGCGAGCCATGTCTTTTACGATATGGTACAGCTCAGAAAGAGCAGGATATTCAGAATCAAAATCGACACGCTCATCACCCTGAACATTATCCATAATGATACACACTCGGATACTGATCTCAGGTAAATCACACTGCCCTTGAATACCCGCTAGACACAAAGTATTCACGTTCTCGTAAATCTTTGCGTTACGTTTTTCAATGGCAAGTGCTTGATGCTGCTTTTGCAACTCCGTCTGCTTCTTCACTTGAAGTAGAAGGTAACCTGCATAAGAGCCCAAGCCGAGAATGATTATTCCGCCAGCAATTGCTAATAAGGTTACATTCATTGGCTCTTAACCTTTAAAGCTGTCTAAATCGAAGTCTTCGAATTGAGATAACAAGTCTTCATCAGAGCTTGCTTTCTTCTTAGAAACAACAGGTGCTTCTTCGAAAATCTCTTCTTCATCGTCTTCTGGCTCTAGCAGACCCAAGCGGCCCATTAGGTGTTCGATACGATCAAGTTTCTCATCAACGAACTTCTGTAGACCTGCACCTAGGTTTTCACCATTTTCGATACGATCTAATAGTGTATTCAGTTGAGCATCATTCTCAAGCATCTCTAACTCTTGTTCGTTAGATAGCTTGCGCTCTTGTTTCGTCGGCTTCTTCGCTGGTTCAACGATCAGCGGAATTTTTTTCTTGCTGCCTAAACGAGGGTCGCGAGCTAGTGCAGCTTTGCGCTGTTTTGCTTCGCTACCATCTGAGTGACGGCTACCAGACTTAAGGCCTTTACGCTTTTTAACACGCTTACGTTCACGACCTTCAACATCAGATTCACTACGGTTACGAGTAACCATAGGTTCCGGAGCGCCAAGTGCTCCTGGTTTTCTTGATTTCTTACTACGACCCATTACTGCACTTTCCTCAGTAAAATTACATCATTTCCAAAAAATTCTAGTTCGAGCTTATCCCGCTCTGCCAAAAACTGGAATGTTTGACGACTAAAGAAGACGACATGTGTCGGGTCATTCTTGTAGTGCCAACCAGCAAACGCGTCTACGTCTATTACTAGTTTAGTCATAAGACCAATCCAGCCCTTGGGTTTAACTAAATTCAACCATTGCTGCCACACTTTGTCTGGGTGGTAAAGATGCTCTATCACCTCCGTGGCAGTCATAAAGTCATACGTTTTTTCCAACACAGAGGGTTCTGGGTGGTAATAGATATCGTACAACTCCATGGTGTGTCCGGCTTCTTCTAACATAATAGATAGCGTAGGGCCTGGGCCACAACCAAAATCCAACCCGTGTGAGTTAGATGAAATTTTGTCTGTTAGAGGATCTGCGATGCGAGATAAAAAACGGCGATAGCCTGCATCACTAGGATCGTTCTCATGGAGATCATAGTGTGCTTTTTCTTCTTTTGCTTCTAACCTTTGTTCAGGTTTAACAAATACCAGTTCACATTGCTGACACTGCAGATAAGCTCTGCGTTTGTCTTCAAAATAGTGATTCACGCCTTGGTGATGGCATAAGGGACAAGTATACATAGCACATCCTTAAACAGGGATGCGAAACATACCAGAAACTGAGTTTATAGTGGAGAGGTATTGGGTGTTTTTTCATCAAATCAATAAAAAAAGCGATAGGAAAACCTATCGCTCTCTAAATCTGCCTATATCGGCCAAAATTTGCATACTCAACTTGGTACACAAATCTCCATTTGTTATTGGTGCTTTCCATGCCAAATTTGTTTTTTGTTCATCGTCCTGATGAGTTTTGGCTATCCTTTTCTAACACCTTGTTACTGGGCTGTCCTAGCCTGATCCGTTTCTGTCTATACCGTTAGACTAGATGACCATCCGTATCTAAGTCAGCTCCTAGCTGATGACGGGTACTTTACCTTGTTACAAAAAGACTACAAGAGTGCGACTTCACACTTTTGTACACAAATTGAGCTCGTATTGATAAATAAGATATGAACACAGCACTCATAGATAATAGTAATACAAAAGAAAACGCCCCAACCATTTCTGATCGGGGCGTATCTTGAATCTCGCTCGAACGTACATTTCTTTACTCTGGCTAAGAGCAAGAAACCGACATATTAGTGTAAACCACCAACGTACTTCGATAAGGTATCAATATCTGCGTCTGTTAACTTTTTAGCTACATCACGCATCATCGCATTCATGTCGTTATTACGGCTACCATCGCGGAATTTCTCAAGTTGAGCCTTGATGTAATCTGCGTGCTGGCCAGAAATTTTAGGGAAACCAGAAAGTTCAGTACCGTTACCACGAGGACCGTGACAAGCAATACACGCCGTTACGCCACGTTCTGCGTTACCTGCGGTGTAAAGAACTTTACCTTCATCCACAACATTTTCAGGAGTTGAGTTACTAGAAATAGGTAGAGAGGCGTAGTATGCCGCTAGGTCAGCCATATCTTCTTCAGATAAAGACATCGCCATCGCACCCATTACAGGTTCATTACGACCTTGTTTACCACCACTCGTCATACCGAGTTTAAGCTCTTTTAACTGCTTCTCTAGGTACTTCTCATGTTGACCAGCCAGTTTAGGGTACTGAGTGATCAGACTGTTGCCGTCAGCACCGTGGCAGGCAACACATGTTTGTGATTTGGCTTTACCAGCTTCAATACTACCTTGAGCCCATACTGAGCAGCTGGCTAAAAGACTCAAAATTAGCGCTAATTTCTTCATGACATTCCATTATAATTATCAAGCTTCCAGTACCACTCTATGTTGCCACTCATGGTACAATAGGCGACCTTATGCCGAGCACGGTTATTTTACACAAATTCACAAAAAAGTAATCAATCGACTACACAAAGTCGAGATGGAGTTAACAGTGAGCGTAAAAATTCATTATCAAAACACGCATTTCATTACCAGTGCACCTGATATTCGTCATTTACCAGAAGACGAAGGGATCGAAATTGCGTTTGCAGGACGCTCCAATGCTGGTAAATCTAGCGCGCTAAATCGCGTTACAAACCAAAAAAGCTTGGCGAAAACCAGTAAAACACCCGGTCGAACTCAGCTAATCAACCTATTTAAGGTAACGGATGGTTGTCATATCGTCGATTTACCTGGATATGGCTTTGCTCAAGTACCGCTTGAACTAAAGAAAAAGTGGCAGAAGTCGCTAGGTGAATACCTACAACGTCGCGAAAGCCTGAAAGGTTTAGTGGTATTGATGGACATCCGTCACCCAATGAAAGACCTTGACCAACAAATGATCTACTGGGCTATCGATAGCCGCATCCCAGTACAGGTTTTGTTAACAAAAGCAGACAAACTGAAAAGTGGTGCGCGTAAAGCTCAGCTACTAAAAATCCGTAACGATGCGAAATCTTTCGGTGGTGATGTTGCGGTTGATGTTTTCTCTTCAATGAAAGGCATCGGCGTTGACCAACTGCGTGCCAAGATGGATGAGTGGTTTGCCCCAGCTTTCGCTGACCAACTCATTGATGAGCTAGCGGACGAAGAGCACAACGATTCAGAGTAGTTCTCCTAACTATAGATTTATCTATAGTTAGGGATTAAAGCACTGACAACCAGTGATTTAGCCTTATCAATACCTCGCACTATAAAAGCGGGGTATTTTTTTGCCAGAAAATTAGTGAGTTAGGCCTGAATTATTAGCGATAGAGACCGCATTTATCCGCTTAAACCAATAGAAGTGAACCATACTAAAAGACACACCGAAATAAACAGAACAATGAGAAAGGAGTACTCATGTGGAAAACACCATTGGCCATCATTGCACTTATGCTGGTCTCATTAACAGGGCTCGCCTCTGAAGCAGAACAGACCAAGACCGAGGCCGCTCTGGTCAATGTTGATATGACCTTAGATCTCGATGGCATGGAGAAGTATGCTCAGGAGGCAAGTGAATCTCTTGAGGTGATATCGCAATCTTTGCAGGCGATCGTCAACAACCCCAACCTCAGTGAAGATCAGCAGCAAGCATTGAATCAGACCGTCGAAAGCATTAATAAGCTCGCCAGCTCTACCAAGACATCACTCAATCAACTCCCACAAGCCTTAAACCAATCTCGACTCGCCTTTAAAAAGACCAGTCAAATGCTGTTGGATGATATTCAGACCAAGATCATCATTGCGTTAGTGGCTGTGGTCGCTGTCATTGTCATCGCGTTGACTGCTATCTACCTACTTATCCTAAAACCCATGCAGCAAACCTTGGTAAAAGCGACCCACAATATCTCTTCTATGGCGCAATCCATCCAGATCACCGCCGAAGCGCTAAAATACAGTACTGAGAAACAACAAGAAATTATGGAGTACATTGAGCATTCACCCGCTCAATACACTGATAAATAAGGCGTGACTTACCTATCTTTTACCGACCATTTGTAAAATAAAAGTTATTTCAAATGATAAAACAATCAAATTAGAGATGGATTTAAATTACCAAATGCTGATCGAGTTCCAGATCTAAGGCAAATCAGGTGTTTATCACTGTGCTTGAGAAAGCGTAAGAAAAGACACTAAAAAGGGCGGGTTTACGGGAGTAATCGTAGGTTGGAAAAATTTTCTTTCGCACAAGAAAAAACGCCCCAGTCAAATACTGACTGGGGCGGCTGAATCAGCCTAATCCAATAACGTGAAACAAAAGGTCTGAAAGATAGAACATCTTACCTCTGTACCCTACAAGATTTAATGTACAACAATTGCTCAGAAATGAAAACAATTTTTGTAGTTTTTTTTCATGAATGTTTTATTAAAACATCTAAGTTCTTTTCACAGCTCATCTTTATTCGAGACAAAAAAAAGCCAGTGTTTGTGCACTGGCTCATACTAATTTGCTTAATAAGGTCAAAAACTGATTAGTGGGCTTGATCCCAGTTGTCACCGTGGCCAGCTTCCGCCACAAGCGGCACTTCTAGTTCTGCCGCGGATTCCATCAATTGTTGTACTTTACTTTCAATTTCGGCTAAAGCTGACTCTTCCACTTCAAACACCAATTCATCGTGTACTTGCATCAATAGCTTCACACGACCATCGCCTTCGGCTTGAATCCACTCATCGACTAACAACATCGCTTTCTTGATGATATCTGCCGCTGTACCTTGCATTGGCGCGTTGATCGCTGCGCGTTCAGCCGCTTTACGACGCATACCATTACGAGATTGAATTTCAGGAAGGTGCAAACGACGGCCGTAAATGGTTTCAACGAAGCCTTGCTCTGAAGCCGCGCTGCGTGTGTCTTCCATGTACTGCATTACGCCAGGGTAACGTTCAAAGTAAGTGTCCATGTAGTGCTGTGCTTCCCCACGAGGAATACCCAGTTGCTTAGCCAAACCAAAAGCACTCATGCCGTAGATAAGACCGAAGTTAACGGCTTTAGCACGACGACGCTGTTCAGTGGTAACTTGATCAATGGCCACACCGATAATCTCAGCAGCCGTTGCCGCGTGGATATCTTTGCCTTGTTGGAATGCTTCTAGTAACGCTTTATCACCCGATAGGTGCGCCATGATACGCAATTCAATTTGAGAGTAATCGACCGCTAGGATCTTCCAACCATGTTGTGCAACGAAGGCTTGGCGAATACGACGACCTTCTTCATTTCGAATTGGGATGTTCTGTAGGTTTGGATCAGTCGAAGACAAACGGCCCGTTGCTGTCACCGCTTGGTGGTAAGACGTGTGAACACGGCCTGTTTCAGCGTTGATCATCTTCGGCAATTTATCTGTATAGGTAGACTTCAGTTTCGCAAGGCCACGATACTCAATAATCAACTTAGGTAGCGGGTAATCAAGCGCCAGTTCTTGCAGCACTTCTTCGTTGGTTGAAGGTGCCCCTGATGGCGTTTTCTTGATAACAGGCAGACCCATTTTCTCAAACAGGATCGCTTGCAGCTGTTTTGGCGAGTTCATGTTGAACTCTTGCTCTGCAATCTCGTAAGCTTTCTGCTCTAGTTCGTCCAGACGAACCGCAATCTCTTGCGATTGAGCGCCTAGCAACATGTCATCGATGAATACGCCAGTGCGCTCAATGCGAGACATGACAGGAATCAGCGGGACTTCAATTTCTTCATAGATGGTTTTAAGCTTTTCATCTTGATTGATGTTTTCCATCAAGCGGTTATGAAGACGTAGTGTCACGTCTGCATCTTCCGCGGCATACGGAGAAGCTTCACCCAGTTCAATTTGATTAAAAGTAAGTTGTTTCTTACCCTTACCTGCGATTTGCTCAAATGAGATGCAGCTGTGCTGTAGGAAACGCAGTGCCAAGCTGTCCATATCATGCTTACCACCTACGCTATTGAAAACGTATGACGCCAACATGGTATCGAATTTAATCCCCTTCATATCGATACCGTAGCGCGCTAGCACACTCATATCGTACTTCAGGTTTTGTCCTACCTTTGCTTGTGAATCATCTTCGAGAATTGGCTTAAGCTGTTCAAGTACCCAATCGCGATTCAGCTGCTGCGGTGCATCTAAGTAATCATGGGCAACAGGTACGTAAGCGGCAACGCCTTCTTCGGTTGCGAATGACAAGCCAACAAGGTTCGCGACCATGTAATCTAAGCTGTCTGTTTCCGTGTCGAAAGCAAATACTTCAGACGCTTTCAGTTTTTCTAGCCAAACATTGAATGACGCTTCATCGAGGATGGTTTCGTAGTTGCTGCGATCAATCGTCACGGCAGATGTATTCATCTCTACAGTAGACGTTGTTGCAGAAGCGCTGCTACGTACTGATCCAACTCCCGCTGCGGCAGATTTTTCAGCCGCCTCAACGACACCATTGCCACCTTCAAGTAGCTCATTCAACCAAGATTTGAAGACCAGTTGACCGTATAACTTAATCAGCTCATCGATATTGGGTTGTGCTTTTACTAATGACTCAGGCGTCTCTTCAAGCTCAACATCCAGTTTGATTGTTGCGAGCTGATAGGACATATCAGCATTAGCTTTATTATCAGCTAACTTCTTAGCCATGGTTTTCGAACCACGGAAACCAAGTGCCGCAATATCATCAAGATTTTGATACAACTTTTCGATACTACCGATGCCTTGCAGCAATGCGGTTGCAGTCTTATCGCCGACACCCGGGACACCCGGAATGTTATCCACTTTATCGCCCATCAGAGCAAGATAATCGATGATCAACTCTGGCGGGATACCAAACTTCTCGATAACACCTTCACGATCCATCACTACGTTGGTCATAGTGTTGATCAAAGTAACGTTATCATCCACCAATTGCGCCATATCTTTATCACCAGTACTGATAAGCACAGGCATACCGAGAGCTGAAGCCTGAGAAGCCAGCGTACCAATTACGTCATCCGCTTCAACGCCAGGAATAGAGATAAGTGGTAAACCCATCGCACGAATAACATTGTGCAGAGGCTCTATCTGACAACGAAGATCGTCAGGCATAGGTGGTCGGTTTGCTTTGTACTCTGGGTACATGTCATCACGGAACGTCTTTCCTTTCGCATCAAAAATAACCGCAATACGATCAGAAGCAAATTGACGCATCATGCTGCGTAACATGTTAACCACACCGTAAACAGCGTTGGTAGGGATATCACCATTGCTCATGGTGCCAGGGTAGGCATGGAACGCGCGATATAGGTAAGAAGAGCCATCGATCAGAATCAATGGATTATCAGGAATACGAGCCATAATGTTTGTGTATCCAGTAAGTACAGAAATTATCTGTTAAGAATGCCACGTCTGTTGGTTGGATTCCACGTTGTCGATCTGTATCCGTTCACTCGGTTGTGTTCGATATAATCGATTTGTTGTTATTTTTTGTTCTTAGACGCAAGCGTTCTGTGGATAACTCTGTTTATATTATTTATCCACCTTGTTGAAAACTAAGCACAACAAGCAATAAAACAACAATAAGCTCATGAAAGTAAAGAATAAAATTACAGATCGAACATATGATCAACGATCTTTTTACGATCTTGCGTTGTGGAAAAGAATACTGATGGCGTTTTATTCATAAAAATATGTGCCACTAAATATGCATCTTGTTGAAATGAAGGTATAAAAAAAGCGACACCCGAAGATGTCGCCTAGCAAAAACCGGTAAAGCCATTCAAATTGAATACCACAGCTTTACCTAAAAGCTATAAATTACACTGGAAGCAATGTGAGCAATGTCGTGTCAAAAAGAACTTAGTACAAGTTCGCGAGAATTCTGTTGGGTAACCAAGTTGACACTTGAGTACTTAACATCCTTGTGAACATTTCCTCATTCCCTAAGACAAAGTTAATAATAATGATTCTCATTTAATAGTCAACACTTAAATGATAATAAATCTCATTTAATTTATAAGCCGTTAACAGCAGTGCTCAAATTTGCTTCAAAAAATGGATTCTATGGGCATTAATGTCTTCTTTTTCTTCTAATTTTTCGATTAGGTAACCGTTTCTCAATAACAGACGTAGCATCGCAGGAAACTGGTTACGAGATTTCACTTTTAGCTGTTGGTAGCCCTGTTGCTTCACCCACTGTTCTTGAGTGTCTAATTGCGCCTGTGCAACACCTTTATTCCTTGCGATCGGTAACACGCCACCAAACCAGCTATAGAAAGTGTGCTGATCCAATTCATAACCGATCTTAAAACCAAGCAGCACGTCATCGTCTTCAGCCACTAAAATCAGGCTCTTTTTCCCAGCAAGCCGCTCTGCAAGAGAAGCAACGCTTTCGTTCTTAGCAAACTCGGAGATCTGTTCAACAACAGAGACGACCTCTTCTAACGAACCTTCACGTACGATGATTGACATCTTGTTTCATCCTCATAAAACAAAAGGGCTAGCACAACGGCCAACCCTTTGGTGATCATATGATTTGCTTGATCGTACTTACTTGCCTTGCAGGTGCTCAGCAGCTTGTGCGTTATCTTCAGCAAGCCACTCTGCGACATCTTTAGCGAAGTACGTCAGGACGCCATCAGCGCCAGCACGCTTAAAGCACAACAGTGATTCCATGACGGTTTCACGCTCTTTCAGCCAGCCGTTTTGAATCGCCGCTTTGTGCATCGCATACTCACCAGATACTTGATAAGCAAACGTTGGAGCTTGCAGTTCATGCTTAACACGGCGCACGATGTCTAGGTAAGGCATGCCTGGTTTCACCATCACCATATCCGCACCTTCATTAAGATCCATCGCGACTTCATGAATCGCTTCATCGCTGTTGGCTGGATCCATCTGGTAGTTCTTCTTGTTACCACCTTTCAGGTTCGAAGCACTGCCAACTGCATCACGGAATGGGCCGTAGTAGCACGATGCATACTTTGCAGAGTACGCCATGATTTGGGTATGAATGTAGCCAGCTTCTTCTAACGCTTCTCGGATTTTACCAATACGGCCATCCATCATATCCGACGGTGCAACCACATCAGCACCCGCTTCAGCGTGTGATAGTGCTTGCTTAATCAAGACTTCGGTCGTCTCGTCATTCATCACGTAACCATCTTCATCGATGATGCCGTCTTGGCCGTGTGTAGTGAACGGATCCAGTGCTACGTCAGTAATCACACCCATATTTGGCACGTGCTCTTTGAGTAAGCGTACTGCTCGTTGTACCAAACCTTCTGAGTTATGAGCTTCAGCCGCGCATAAACTTTTAGCATCTTGGTTCACTACCGGAAACAGAGCAATTGCAGGAACACCCAATTTTGACAGGTAATCCGCTTCCTCAAGCATAAGATCGATAGACAGGCGTTCAACGCCTGGCATTGACTCTACAGGCTCACGACGCTCTTTACCCATAAGAATAAACATTGGGTAGATTAGATCATCCACAGACAATTGATTTTCTGCCATTAGGCGACGGCTAAAGTCGTGCTTACGCATACGGCGCATACGGCGACCTGGGAATTGACCTTGAATTGAAACAGACACTAGATTCTCCTTGCCTAGTCTAAGCACCGAAATGCTTAGATATGAAAAGTGCAAAATACAGGCAAAAGCATATCACTGATGGCTCAGGACGCTAACAGTAAAATATAAAACCCACTCAAAAACAGGGAGAAATGGCAAAAAATGACCTTCTCCTCACACTGCCGTATACTCATGACAATTCAGTAAAGACCGCTTTCAGGACAAAACAATGATCGATACCCATGCCCATATTTACGCGAGCGAATTCGATGAAGACCGTGAACAAGTCGTGCAACGCGCGCTTGCTCAAGGTATTGATACCATTCTGCTGCCGAACATCGATTTAGAATCTATCGAGCCAATGCTAGCGACAGAGGCTCAGTTTCCTGAGGTATGTCGTTCAATGATGGGTTTGCACCCTTGTTACGTAGATGCAAATATCGAGCAGACCCTCAAAACCGTTCGAACTTGGTTTGATAAGCATGACTTTATAGCCGTAGGTGAGATTGGTATCGACTTGTACTGGGATAAAACCTTTAAAGCAGAACAAGAGATGGCCTTCGTCACCCAATTGCAGTGGGCAAAAGACCTCGACCTACCTGTCGTCATCCACACCCGTGATTCCATTGAAGAAACACTCGCACTACTTCGCCAAGAACAAGACGGCAGCTTACGTGGTGTGTTTCACTGCTTTGGCAGCAGCTTAGAGGAAGCTCAAGCAATCAATGCGTTAGGTTTTCATTTAGGCTTAGGAGGCGTGTCGACGTTCAAAAACTCAGGCATGGACAAAGTAATCCCTCACCTTGATATGAATTACATCATTCTTGAAACTGATTGTCCGTATTTAGCACCGGCACCCAATCGCGGTAAGAGGAATGAGCCAGCGTACACGGAGTTGGTTGCACAGCGAATAGCCGATCTTAGAGGCATGACGATTGAAGAGGTTGACGCGTTAACCACTAAAAATGCGAGAGATTTATTCAATTTATTATAGATTTATCAGTAAATTAAATTAATTGTATTAACAAATAATATTTGAGAACAAAAGGCAATGAGTCTATTATCAACCGCATTCATATGGGGATAATAGATATGTGTGACCACTCACAATACTTACAACGTCAACATCGAACCCTATGGCATAAAATTTTGGGTATCAAAGAGCTCTATATATGCCAAAACTGTGGCTATCAGTTAAAGATTCGATAAACAAAACATAATAAAAAAGCGGCCAATAGCCGCTTTTTTATTATGTGATTTTTTGCTGCTGGGCTCTAACGATCAGCTCTTTGCCAATTAAGATTCAGCCTCTTCTTCCTCATCACCCTCTTCTGGTTTACGCACATAAAAACGCGCAAAGAACAGACCAATCTCAAACAGAATACACATTGGAATCGCCAACAGGGTTTGCGAGATCATATCGGGTGGTGTCAGCATCATACCAACAATGAAAGCACCGACGACGATGTAAGGACGCTTTTCTGACAAAGCTTTAGGCGTTGTCGCCCCTGTCCAACATAGCAAGATAATCGCGACTGGTACTTCAAAAGCAATACCAAAGGCAAAGAACAACGCGAGTACAAAATCAAGGTAACTCGATATATCGGTTGCGAACTCAACTCCACCTAATGATATAGCCGTAAAAAAGCCAAATACCAATGGGAATACCACGAAGTAAGCGAACGCCACACCACAGTAAAACAACAATGAACTT
Organism: Vibrio sp. S/42/10; assembly: GCF_029890535.1. Lineage (NCBI taxonomy): Bacteria > Pseudomonadati > Pseudomonadota > Gammaproteobacteria > Vibrionales > Vibrionaceae > Vibrio > Vibrio sp. S/42/10. Next base: position 95,426 of record NZ_JAKMZC010000014.1, read on the forward strand.
GAAGCCAACAACGGCATGATCAAGCGCTTTTCATGCTTATATAAGCCCGGAGCGACAAAAGCCCACACCTGATACAAAATAAACGGAACCGCGATAAAAATAGACGCGATTAAGGTTAATTTCAGTGGTGTGAAAAATGGCGATGCAACATCAGTCGCAATCATCGTCGCCCCTTCAGGTAGGCGATCTACCAAAGGTGCTGATACAAATTCATAAATATCATTAGCAAAATAAATTAGCCCGACAAACACGACCAGAACCGCGACAATCGCACGTAGTAGGCGATTACGTAGTTCTAGAAGGTGGCTAATTAAAGGCTGTGTCTGCTCAGTCGAAGACATGTCAAACCTCTTAAACAGGAAGATCGAAAAGGAGTCGCGTGCATACCTATGTACTTAAACATCGAGCTACTTAAGTATCTGGCGACTCCTCCTAGCGAGACTATTCGGCTTTCTTATCTGACGGTGCTGAAGCTTCACTATTGACCTGAATGGTTTCAGATTCCACAGTTTCCGTGACACTAGGTTTAGTCTCACTTGGCTTATCAGACTCAGGCTTAGCATACGGACGTTGAACCTCAGCAGCGGCTTGCTTGAGTTCATCAACTGATGCTTTTAGATCTGGAGATAAATCTTCCATACCCATTTTTTCCGCCTTACGTAGGTTTTCTTGAAGTTCTTGCACCTTAAGCTCATGAGAAAGTTCATCTTTCACACTATTTGCCATGCTTTTCGCTTGTCCAACAAACTTGGAAACACTGCGAATCGCCACAGGCAAACGCTCAGGTCCTAAAACCACTAACCCAACGACAGATATTAATACCAGTTCCCAAAAACCGATATCAAACACGATTTACGCCTGCTCTTTGTCTTTCTTTGTTTCAGCAGTTGTTTCAGCGCTCGCTTCTTTCTTCTGCTGCTCAATATTCTTTGGTTCAAAGTCTGCGTCTTTCTTATCTGCAGGCTTGTCTTCATCGCTCATCGCTTTTTTGAAGCCTTTAACCGCTGAACCTAAGTCACCACCCATGCCGCGCAGTTTCTTTGTTCCGAATAGCAAAATTACAATTACAGCAATGATTAGAAGTTGCCAAATACTGATACCACCCATTGTCATTGTCCTCGGGTCTGTCTACACATAAAAATATTAAGAGAGTCTACTGTCTAACGACGGTAAGCTCGCCAACTAAGCAGCCAAAATGTGACACCTGCGATGCCACAGCCCATGGATAGCTGCTCATAAGGGCTTGAAACTAATATTGCGGAGCATACGACTAAAGTTGCTCCAACGCCAAACAAAAACTTTCCAGTCGCTTGCTGACGCTTACTATCTCGGTAGCCTTGATAAAGCTGATCCATTCTGTGGTTCATCGCTTTACCTTGGCGCAAGCTGTCATAAAGTAGCTCTGGCAGCTCTGGCAGTTTTTCTGCCCAGAATGGTGCACGCTCTTTTACTGCGTTGATCACAGCTTGCGGCCCCACCTGATTCATCATCCAGGTTTCAAGGAAGGGCTTGGCGGTTGCCCACAAATCAAGCTGCGGATACAACTGACGACCTAGGCCTTCCACATACAACAAGGTCTTCTGCAGAAGTACCAACTGAGGTTGAACCTCCATGTTGAAACGTCTTGCTGTATTAAATAAGTTTAGCAACACATGGCCAAATGAGATCTCGCCAAGTGGTTTTGCAAAAATCGGCTCACACACCATGCGAATCGCGAATTCGAAATCGTTAACATTGGTGTCGTGTGGTACCCACCCCGAATCAACGTGCAGCTCGGCAACTTTACGGTAATCTCGATTAAAGAAAGCCAGCAGGTTCTCGGCTAAATAGCGCTTATCTTCGCTGTTGAGCGTGCCGACAATGCCACAATCCAAACCAATCCACTGAGGGTTGTCTGGATTTTCAGGGTTAACGAATACGTTACCTGGGTGCATGTCTGCATGGAAAAAACTATCGCGGAACACTTGGGTGAAAAATACCGTCACACCGCGTTCAGCCAGCAGCTTCATGTTGGTGCCGTTAGCATTCAGTGTTTCAATATCTGAAACTTGAATACCATAGATTCGCTCTGACACCATCAAGGTTTCACTGCTTAAATCAGGAATAACTTCTGGCACATACAGCTCTTCGCTGCCTTCAAAATTACGTCGCAGTTGAATCGCATTCGCTGCCTCGCGGCGCAGATCCAGTTCATCAAGTAACGTTTTCTCGTACTCGTGAACCACCTCAACAGGTTTCAAACGACGTGCTTCAGGAAGCGACTTAGCGACTATACGCGCCATTCGGTGCATCAGTTTTAGATCTGCATCAATCACCGGGCGAATATCAGGGCGAATTACCTTCAGAACAATCTCGCGGCCGCTCTCTTTAAGCTTCGCAGTATGCACCTGAGCGATAGAAGCTGAAGCCAGTGGCTCGATATCAAAGTCGGTAAACCAGTTATCTAGGCTACCACCCAGTGCCTTTTCCATATCTTGCTTGGCCAACGCGCCGTCAAATGGAGCGACTTGGTCTTGCAATAAAGCGAGTTGATCTGCGATATGAGGAGGAAACAGGTCACGACGCGTCGACATCATTTGACCAAACTTGATCCACACTGGCCCTAACTCTTGCAAAGCAAGACGTAAACGCTGACCTAACTCTTTATCTTGATGTTTGTTCTTAAGCCAAAACAGTGACTTTCTCGCCAGCAAAGGGGCTTTCGTTAACTGGTGCTCAGGCATCAACTCATCAAGGCCGTACTCTAACTGTACCTTGATAATATGATAAAGACGTTTCAGTTCTGCTGGGGTCATGCTTTCTCCAACAGAGCGTTCAATTTAGCTTCAAGGCGTGCTACTGAGCTTTTTACGTCATCAACTTGGTCGCAAAAGTGCACCACTTCTAACGGGGCTGGAGCAATCTTCCACTCTTCTGTCAGAACCTGAGCAACATGGTTTTGATGCTTAGTGGCTTGCTTCGCCACAAAACCACCGACGTTTTTAACACCTTGCACTAAGGTATGCGCAACCACATCACCAGTCGCACGAGATAACCACTCTTCCAAGTCTGGCTTGCAGTCTGTCATCAGTTGAGCAAACTTCTGCGCCAGTTGAATATCACCTTCTAGAATCAACTTATCTTGTTTGATCAGCTTAGTGATGTTCGATTGCTCACGCAGTTCCGGTAACACCGATAAATTCAAAGATAGGTAGCAATCAGGCTGCCCTTCATATTCCGACAACACATCGATCTGTTGACTGAAAACGAAGGTGAGTGTTTTGTTCAACTCTTTCAAATTAACTTGAATGATCTGTCCCTTTAAACGAGACAAACGACGAACCAAGGCGGGATCATCGTTCACGAAAGTATTTAAAGAGGTTTCAATAACCGCGGTGACCAATGGATCAAATGGCATGACTGTCCTTACCTTTGAAAACGGATAAGCCTTAACCTATCCGTTCTATCTTTATTCTTATTTTTTAGCGTGCTCTACGAGCTTGCTACCAAGTTCGACTAGAACTTGTAACCACGGTGCAGCGCTACAATGCCGCCCGTTAGGTTGAAGTATTTCGTATTTTCAAAACCCGCTTCTTGCATCATACCTTCCAAGGTTTCTTGGTTCGGGTGCATGCGGATAGATTCTGCAAGGTAACGATAGCTGTCTGCATCGTTAGCAATCAGCTCACCCATTTTTGGCAATAGGTGGAAAGAGTATGCATCGTAAACCTTTGATAAAGGCTCAAGTACTGGCTTAGAAAACTCAAGAACCAACAGACGACCACCCGGCTTAAGTACGCGGTACATTGAACGCAGCGCTTGGTCTTTATCGGTTACGTTACGCAGACAGAAGCTGATAGTAATGCAATCGAAGTAGTTGTCAGGGAATGGTAGTTCTTCAGCGTTCGCTTGTACGTAATGTACGTTGCCAACAATACCGCTATCACGCAGCTTATCGCGGCCAACATTCAGCATCGAGTTGTTAATATCAGCAAGAACCACGTGGCCTTTTTCGCCAACGATACGCGAGAATTTCTCAGTAAGGTCACCAGTACCACCACCAAGGTCGAGAATACGTTGACCAGGACGTACGCCACTGCAATCAATCGTGAATCGCTTCCACAAGCGGTGAACACCACCCGACATTAAGTCATTCATGATGTCGTATTTAGCGGCTACAGAGTGAAATACCTCTGCTACTTTCGCGACTTTTTCGTCTTTTGCGACGGTTTCGAAACCAAAGTGTGTGGTTTCCGACTCTACTGCTGAATTTGTCTGCACGCTTGTGTCCATAATGCTGTTATCTACCATGGTAAGTTCTCATCGACAGCACACTCTCTGTTTAGAGGCGCTGCAGCCGATTAGTTTACTTTATCCTCAGCAGGTTGTCTTTCTACTAAGGAGGCATTTTCTGAAAAAGCCTCATTTTGAGCCATTTCGGCAATCCCAACCGAAATCGATTTTTTCACTTCAACACCAAGTTGTTTGAAGCTTTCTGCCTGACGAATCACATTGCCACGTCCAGTCACCAGCTTATTCATTGCCCCTTGGTAGCTTTGGTTGGCTCTATCAAGTGAGCTACCAAGGCCTTCCATATCATCAACGAATAAGCGTAATTTGTCGTAAAGTTTGCTCGCTCGCTCCGCAATAACTTGCGCATTTTGGTTCTGCCTCTCATTGCGCCACAAGTTATCAATAGTACGCAGTGCCACCAGCAGGGTGGTTGGGCTGACCAAGATAATGTTTTGTTCCATCGCATCTTTGACCAAGCTAGGATCCGCCTGAATAGCCACTTGGAATGCTGGCTCAACCGGGATAAACATCAGCACGTAATCCAAGCTCTGGATGCCTTTAAGCTGATGATAATCTTTCTGGCTTAACCCTTTTATGTGCGCTCGCAGTGACACCAAGTGATCACGCAGCGCAGCATCGCGTTGTTGATCGGTTTCAGCATTGAAGTAACGCTCAAAGGCCACCAAAGCCATTTTAGAATCCACCACCACTTGCTTATCCTGTGGTAAATGCACGATCACATCCGGCTGATAACGCTTACCCGCATCGTTTTGTAGGTTCACTTGAGTTTGGTATTCATGCCCTTCTCGCAGCCCAGACTCAGCAAGTACTCGAGCCAGTACCACTTCGCCCCAATTGCCCTGCTGTTTGTTATCACCCTTTAGCGCTTGAGTCAGATTAACCGCTTCACGTGTCATACTCTCATTGAGACGTTGTAGGTTCTTCAGTTCGTGTACCAAGGTGTGACGTTCTTTGGCCTCTTGGCTGAAGCTGTCATTCACTTGTTTCTTGAAGCCTTCCAACTGCTCTCTCAATGGAGACAACAAACCTTCTAGGCTCTGTTTATTTTGCTGATCGACCTTAGCGGTTTTGCTCTCAAACAGTTGATTAGCTAACAGTTCGAACTGCTGCTTAAGTCGAGATTCGGCTTGCTCTAGCAACTGTAGCTTTTCGCTATTGGCGAGGTTTTCTTGGTCGTGTCTTGCTTCTTGTTCGCGCAGCTCAGCTTCTAATTCAGACTTATGATCCTTAAGCACATTGATCTCATCGGCGTACTGCTGACGCTCTTGCTTCACGGCTTCAAAATAACGCAGCTTCTCCATCGCAGCCATCACCTTGCCATGTGCCTGCTTAAGTTCAAATGCCGCTTTATCTCGATCATCATCCAACTCATTGAGCTCTTGTTGCGCCTCTGCGAGTGAAGATTTGAGCTGAGATTGTTGTGACTCATGCAGCAAACGGTCGGACTCGAGTTGCTGTTCAAGAAGTCGCTGCTGAAAAGAGAACTTCTGTTTGATCCACCAGCCCACCACACCGCCGCTGACGAGCGCGCCGGAAATAGCAGCAATAAGCGTTGCCTGATGTTCGATAATCCATTGCATGATAATGATTTAGCCTAATTGGAGATAACTCATTAAATGGTATTTTGATACTGGATAAATGTCCAGTTTGCCGTATTAAAATTCGACAGATAGACTAGGCGCTCCGTATTCTGCCCCATCAAATTAGAATGAGTTGCTATGAACGAACGTCGTGCCTTAGGCTTTGGCCTTTCCGCAGTATTACTGTGGTCAACCGTTGCTACTGCTTTTAAGCTGACCCTTGCTGAGTTTTCGCCGATTCAAATGCTGACCATCGCTAGCATTGTCTCTTCTATAGCATTGATTACCATCTGCGCCTTTCAAGGCAAGCTTTCTCAGCTGAGTACCACGTTCCTTTCAAACCCTTGGTATTACCTACTCCTCGGCTTGGTTAACCCACTGGCCTATTATCTGATTCTCTTCAAAGCCTATGATCTACTGCCTGCTTCTCAAGCCCAAGCCATCAACTACAGTTGGGCGATCACGTTAACCTTAATGGCGGCGGTTTTTTTAGGGCAAAAGATTCGTAAACAAGATTGGGTGGCGTGTACCTTCAGCTATGCGGGCGTGGTGGTTATTGCTACCAAAGGCGATTTGCTAGGCATGCAGTTCGATAGTCCGCTCGGTGTAGCTCTGGCGTTACTTTCAACCTTGCTTTGGGCGGGATACTGGATTCTAAACACCAAAAACAAGGCTGACCCGGTTGTGGGCGTATTGCTTGGGTTCTTAGTGGCACTGCCATTCGCAATTGGTTTAACCGTTTACGAAGGCGAGAGTTTTAGCCAAATCACAGCGAAGGGTTGGATGGCGGTGACTTACGTTGGTCTGTTCGAGATGGGTATTACCTTTGTCTTGTGGCTCTCAGCGCTAAAACTAACCAACAATACAGCACGTATCAGTAATCTAATTTTCGCCTCGCCTTTTATCTCGTTGATGCTACTTTCAACCATTATTGGCGAAGAAATCCACCCTGCGACCCTGTTTGGTTTGGTACTGATCATCGCCGGTTTGGTGATTCAACAGATTAAGTTTTCAAAAAACAAATCTGCGTGAATGAGTAAATGAGCTAAAAGACTCGGCTGATCACGAAAAGCTATCGATAAAGTCGAATCTAGAGCTAGATTACCGCTTATAAATACAAAAATGGCGAGTCATATGACTCGCCATTTTTATGTCATTTAAAATCTCATGGGAAGCTTAAACCCACTGGCCTGCTGCAAACCCAGAACTCCAACACCATTGGAAGTTATAGCCACCTAACCAGCCTGTTACGTCCATCACTTCACCGATGAAGTAGAGGCCAGACACGCTCTTACACTCCATGGTTTTTGAAGATAGGTGGTTAGTATCGACGCCGCCTAAAGTCACTTCAGCCGTTCGGTAGCCTTCGGTGCCGTTTGGCGCAATCTTCCAGCTCTCTAGATGCTCTACAATGTCATTTAGCTGCTTTTCATTGAACTGTTTGAGCGGCTTGTCTTCCAGCTCTTTGCGGTCAATCAGCACCTCAACGAAACGCTTTGGTAATGCTTTCGCTAAGGTATTTTTCAGGCTCTGATTTGGGTGTTTCTCGCGAGAATTCTCAAGCAGCTCGGCAACGTCCACTTCTGGAACTAGATTGATAGAGACCGATTGACCTGCTTTCCAGAACGACGATATTTGTAGTACCGAAGGGCCAGATAAGCCACGGTGCGTAAACAGCAACGCTTCTTTGAATAAGGTACCATCTTGCGCGGTGATCTCGGCAGGAATCGCGATTCCTGAAAGCTCAGCAAAGGCTTCTTTGTCTTCTTTATGCAGAGTAAATGGCACCAGACCCGCAGTAGTCGGCATCACAGACAAACCAAACTGCTCAGCAATCTTATAGCCAAATGGCGTCGCGCCTAGTTTCGGCATCGATAAACCGCCCGTCGCCACGACAAGTGAGTCACACTCAACTTCGTCGGTATTGAGGTGCATCTTAAAGCCAGCGTCTGTTTTTTCGATTGAGTGAACATCACAACGGTAGCGCTGTTCAACTTTCGCTTGCTTACACTCTTCAAGTAACATGCTCACGATGTCTTTTGCGGTATGGTCATTCACACAGAACAGCTGGCCGTGGTCTCGCTCTTCGAACTCAATACCGTACTTGCTCACCATCGAGATAAAATCCCAGTTGGTGTATTGAGATAAGGCTGACTTCACGAAATGAGGGTTGTTACATAGGAAGTTGTTGGCTGAAACATCATAGTTAGTGAAATTACAACGGCCGCCACCTGAGATTAAAATTTTTCTGCCTGGTTTCTTTGCATGATCAACCACCAGCACTCGTCGGCCACGTTTACCCGCTTCCGCAGCACACATTAAGCCCGCGGCGCCCGCACCAATTACGATTACATCAAACTTTTCACTCATTGGGGTTCTGCTTTCTTCACTTTTGCACCTCGAGTACGCCCTGTTCTCGAAATGCCATCAATAAAAAAGGATGTGCATAAACAGCACATCCTTACTAATTGCTCGCTATTCTAGCGGCAATTTTAAACTTTGCAATTGATGTTCAATTGTACAATTTGCAGACAGCAGCAAAACCACTACTTGGCTTAGCGAACCAACAGCCGAGGCTTTACACCAAAACCTAAACTCTACTTCACGCGTACTAAATAACTTAGACGATGAAAGAAGACAGCAACGTTACACCCAACAGAGCAGAAGAAAGTATAAACAACTGTCTTACGCGATCACACTTCGACATAAACACTTCGTCGTGATGATGGTGATACTCTTTGCTTTTGATGTAACTAAACAAGCGAACCTGTTTGGTCATGTTGCCATGAGTTGTGAAGAATCCACCTCCGTCTACTTGTTGATAAAGTAGAGGATGTGCTTCTCGCATAATATAAATGAGTGTTCTTAGCGCAGTAAAGTAACGCGCCCAGTTCACACAAGTCACAACCATTAGTGCAAATAGAATAGTGTCGCCGCTGATCATCCTTTCCTCCCTACATCTTCATAAGAAAACTCAAAAGAAAAAGATAATCAGTGTCTTTCTCATACTACCTAAACGGCAGGAGCTTCCATAATTGAAGATGAACCATCTTTTGCCAATTGCGCGAGATCTTTATCAATAAAGAACAGTGCTTTACCGTCTTCACCAACAAGTTCTAGCTTATCCAATACACCTTTAAACAACTTCTCTTCTTCGTGTTGCTCTGCAACGTACCATTGCAGGAAGTTAAAGGTTGAGTAATCTTGTGTGCTGAAAGCAACGTGAGCCAATTTGTTGATCTTTTGAGTAATCATTTGCTCATGTTCATAAGTTTCACGGAACACGGCACCCAGGCTATCAAATTCATGTTTTGGCGCTTCAATCGCACCTAGAATTGGCATTGCACCTGTTTCACTTACGTAAGTGAAAAGACGCTGCATATGTTCCATTTCTTCTACTGCATGAACACGCAGAAACTCTGCTGCACCTTCAAATCCTTTGTCTTCACACCAAGCACTCATTTGTAAGTATAGATTGGATGAGAAAAATTCTAGGTTAATTTGATCATTCAGTTGCTCAACCATAGTTTTTGACAGCATTTAAGACTCCTAATTACATCCTCAATTTTCTCTACTATATCACTATTTAATGAATATCTCGCTGACCATTAGTTAACCGATATTTCGAACTGCCATTACGCAAGACAGTGGATATGAGATCACTTCAGCAAAAAAAGGCATCACATAGTGCTAGTCTTTAATGAGACAACGAATAAAGGAGCTAGCAATATGAGTTACAAACATATTTTGGTCGCAGTCGATTTATCAGATGACAGCAAATTACTTGTGGATAAAGCGGTGGCATTGGCTAAACCATTGGAAGCCAAAGTCTCTTTTATCCATATCGATGTTAACTATGCAGAGCTTTATACCGGCCTGATTGATATCAACATGGCAGAAACCCAACATAACGCGATGGAGGCCTCTCGTATTCAGCTACAAAGTTTTGCTGACTACGCTCAATACCCAATCACTCATACTTTGGTCGGCAGTGGTGATTTGAGCCATGAGTTGTGTGACACCATCAATGAGTTCAGTGTTGATTTAGTGGTCTGTGGTCACCACCAAGACTTTTGGAGCAAACTGCTTTCTTCAACACGACAACTGATCAATGCCTCACCTGTTGATATGCTGGTCGTGCCTCTAAGAGATTCAGAAGACTAATGATTTAAGGTTAGGTAACATACAGCTCATATCTTATTAACGAAGTTTTACTATGAGCTATTTAGCTGGTGTTACCCTCCTATGGGCCTTCTCCTTTAGCCTGATCGGCGTTTACCTCGCTGGTCAGGTTGATTCTTGGTTTTCTGTACTCATGCGCGTAGCCCTTGCCGGCATCGTGTTTCTTCCTTTTCTCAAGTTTCGCGGTGTCTCGCGCAAACTGATCGGCAAATTGATGGCGATTGGTGGTATTCAGCTTGGGCTGATGTATTGCTTCTACTATCAATCTTTCTTACTGCTGTCCGTACCTGAAGTCCTTTTGTTTACCGTCTTTACCCCAATTTACGTCACGCTTATTTATGACTTTCTCAAAGGGCAATTCTCACCTTGGTATCTCGTGACCGCCGCTATTGCAGTGCTGGGCGCGGTATTCATTAAATTTGCTGGCATCAATGACAACTTTTTAGTCGGTTTCCTTGTCGTACAAGGCGCTAACCTGTGCTTTGCTATTGGTCAGGTGGGTTATAAGGTGATAATGGAGAAGGAATCGACCGAGTTACCTCAGAGAACCGTATTTGGTTACTTCTACTTAGGGGCGTTATGCGTCGCTTCCGTTGCTTTCATGCTGCTGGGTAACCCAGAGAAACTGCCAACCACCTCACTTCAATGGGGAATCTTGATATACCTTGGCTTGATTGCTTCAGGGTTAGGTTACTTTATGTGGAATAAAGGCGCATGCATGGTGAATGCCGGTGCGCTGGCTGTAATGAATAATGCTTTAGTTCCAGCAGGCCTTGTGGTGAACATCTTGATTTGGAACAGGGATGTCGATTTGGTTCGCCTTACCATTGGTGGTGGCGTTATCTTGTTGTCTCTACTTGTGAATGAAACATGGGTGAAGAAACGTGTTGCGAGATCCGCAAGCAATGCCTAACCGACAGAATAAGCGAAATGAGTAGCTCGGCTACCCCAGAAAAGCAAAAGAGCGACCTTAGGTCGCTCTTTTTAAATCTACGCGTAGCAATAAACAATTCAAATCAGCTTCAGTGGATATGATTATGGTTCACTACTTGAGTCTTGGTTTCCATGAAGGCAACGTCATCAAGTTGTAAATTGATGCGTTTAAGGTCACTTTCCAGTTTTTGACTTTTCTTAAACAGCTTTTGCTGCTTCTTAATCATCTTCGCTAGCTTTTTATTGTACTTCTCTTGCTTCTTAGCGGCTTTCTTCGCTCGCTTAAGTTCTGCTTTCTCATCACCACTCGCCTTCGCTATCAGCTTTTTCAGCTTGGCTTTTTTCTGTGATGTTTTTTTATCGACAACTTCAGCGGCAATATCAACAACGGCTGGATCGAACATTTGCACAGTAGGTTCAAGGGTATCGTTGATTTCCGCAAGCGATAACTCTGGTGCAGGTAATGTTTCCGCTAACAGACCGCATGCCACTTTTTCTTCAACGGGTTTGTTTTGACAGCCAAGAGGTGGAATTGCGGTTGGTTTGCATAGATTCGCTTGATCCGCCGAAGAACGCGCACAAGAACGACACACAAACTTAGGTTCAGTGACCAAGCTGTGGATCTCGCCTAGGTGTTCAGTGATATCTCGACGGTTTAACTTACAAAAGCGTTTAGCCATGCTACAACTCCAGCTAAGAATAATAATGATTCTTAGTTAGATATACATCCGTAACGCGACTATCGCAAGTGTTAAATGGTAATTTATCGTATTTATGACGGGAAACTTTCTTAGCGTGTTGCTAAGTTATTGATGCTTTCACTGAGTAATTGATGTATTAACTAGGTCATTGATGCTTTCACATACACATCAAAACGGTTCTTTTTGGTTTCAATCGCCATGCTCGGTTTTTGCTCATCGAGCCACGCCGCGTAATCGGGTCTTTTCACCACAACTCGTTTTGATGCGAGCTTAAGGGCTGGCTGCAATAACGCATCTGCATCCATGTCTGCACCAACTAAAGATTGGAATACGCGCATCTCTTTTTTAACCAAAGCCGATTTCTTTTTGTTCTCAGGGTGTGGGTACATTGGATCGAGATAAACCACGTCTGGCTGTTCGAAATTAGGATCATCGCTTAGCTTATCTAAAGCGTCATGGCTCGAAGCGTGAATCAACTTCATACGCTCGCTTACCCAATCACCGATGTCTGGGTCTTGTTGTGCTCGCTGCAAGCCATCATCAAGCAGTGCTGCCACAACAGGGTGACGCTCTACCATTTGTACCTTACAACCTAAAGAAGCCAACACAAACGCATCACGTCCTAAGCCTGCCGTACCATCGAGAATGGTTGGCGTTGCGCCTTTGTTTAAGCCCGCCGCCTTGGCGATCGCCTGACCTTTACCACCACCAAACTTGCGTCTGTGACCGACTGCGCCACCGACTAAATCAACAAAGATAGCGCCAAGTTTAGGTTCGTCCACTTTGCGTAACTCAAGTCGCTCGCTCGTCAGAACCAACGCAAAATCGCTGTTTTCATCATGGGATAAATTCCAACGGGTCGCTAAGTCATTTAAATGATCGATTTGGGTAGCATCTTCGCAAATCAGTTGTAGTTGCAAGGTCGTCTCCAACAGACAGTAATATTCAAAACAAAAGAGGCAACCAGTTTACCTGATTGCCTCAACAATACATATTAAGGAAGAAAAGTATTCACCATAAAGCCAAGCGCTCGACTAAAGAGAGTATAAACAACCAAGGAGGTTATAAGATTCGTTCTTGCTGTAACTCTTCAACCAACTCCTCAAGCGGTTTAGGTCGACCTATGACGTAACCTTGTGCGTAGTTAACACCGAGTTCGATCAGCTTGTCGATTATCTGTGTGTTTTCAACAAACTCAGCCACTGTGTGTTTACCCATTTGCTTAGCTAAATCATTGATAGAGCGAACCATCACATGGTCCATCTCGTTGACAGCAATATCACGCACAAACAAGCCATCAATCTTCACAATGTCGACCGGCAGTTTCTTTAAGTAACCAAACGACGATAACCCTGAGCCGAAATCATCTAACGCGATCATGCATCCCAACTCTTTAAGTCGCGTGAAGAACTTGATCGCTTGTTTCATATTACTCATCGCCGCTGTTTCAGTGATCTCTAAACAAATCTTATGACAAGGTATTAGCGAGTTACTCAAGCTCTCAATCAAGAACTCGACAAACTCTCGATTACCCATCGAATGTCCAGAGAGGTTAATTGAGCACATCCCCAATTCATCAATCACCTGTGGTCGTCGCTCCAACCAGCTCAGTGTCTGACTCACCACTTGGCGATCAATCAAGTGCGCAATGTTGTAGCGTTCGGAGGCCGGCATGAAAATCCCGGGTGAAATGTATTCACCCTTGATGTTCTTTATACGCACTAGGATCTCGAAGTGCATTTTTTCGCTGTCTCTGTCCAAACCAAGAATACGCTGTGCAAACAGCTCTAAACGATCATGAGCTAAAGCCTCATGCACTAGGTTGACGCATTCCATCTCCAAATGTCGACGACGTAGATCTTCATCATCTTGGTGATAAAGGTTATAGCGGTTACGGCCTTCCTCTTTGGCAGCATGACAAGCTGCATCAGCCTGAGCGTGTACCATCTGTGGTGAGGCGGCGGTATGGTCAATCAATCGAATGCCAATAGAACAAGTGAGATTGAATCGAATATCGTCCCACACAAACGAATTTTCGCTCATCATAGAGATGATACTGCGACACACGTTGATCGTGTCTCGCTCGGTGCAATCTTTGATTAATACAGCAAACTCATCACCGCCCATACGCGCCAACACAGCATTGTAGGGCAGCACCTCTTCCAGCAATTTGGCACTAAACATGATTGCGGCATCACCCGCTTCATGCCCCGCAGTATCGTTCAACACCTTCAATTGGTCTAAATCTAAAAACAACATCGCATGAGTTCGCATATGGCTTTCAACTTCTTTCAAGGCCTTTTGCAGCTCTTGCTCAAAGTGGTTACGGTTAAAGGTATCAGTCAATAAGTCGTAACGCGCTTGATACTCTAACTTTTCAGCAAGCTCATGGGTCTCGGTGATGTCCTCACCCACAATCAACAGTTGATCCGATTCCACCAGCGGACGGATATTTTCACGAATCCAGATGGTGCTGCCATCCGCATGACGATATTCAATATCACGACGCCATACACCTCTAATCTTGTATTGTGGTTGCAATAAGATATGGCGCGGGATCATCGCGTTTTCATCGACATAAAACTCTCGCGGGCGATGTCCCAATAACTGGTCAAGTGAGTAACCCAACAACTCTTCCGCAAATTGGTTTACTTGTTGAATACGATTATTTCCATCAAGCGTAATCATCATTACTGGTTGCTTGTCGTAATACAACTTTAGATTCGCTTCACGTTGAAACAGTTTATTCTCAGCTAGCTTACGCGAGGTAACATCACGTGCTTCAAATAAGAACTGAATGTCATCCTCTTCGCTTCCCGGCATTGGCTTCAATGAAATCTCCAATACCATCGCACCGCGATCACGACACCACACCTCAGCTTCAAACCGCAAAACCTGATGTTCATCTCTAGGGATAAAATATTCGTTGAGTACCTGTCTTGCTGAATCTTCCCAGTGCTGGTGATCTTGCAAGGGTGTGCCTAATTTATAGCCTTGGTTATACAAAAGTTCATGCAGCTTGCTATTACTCGACAGCAACACTCCGTCCTTATCGATAATCCCCATAAACTGCAAGCTTTGATCGAATATCGACTCAAGAAGCAGTTGGCTCTTACGGCTCGTTCGTTCACTTTTTTGCAGACGATTCAGGTAGTAAACCAAAATAGCGATGACACACGACATTGCGATAAACAGCAAACCTATGGTTCGGATTTCATCGCGATAACGCATTAGAAATGACTTAGGCTTGTTGAGGAAGGTCACCTTGGCTTCATTTTCAGCACCAAGATCCCATCTCGAGATTTGTTGGTAATCGAGCTTAATTTCTGGTGTGCCAGGCACAATCGGAGGGAATGCTTCTGCCGGATTAGCAAGCACATCGAGCAACATCCGGGCAGTCTCTCGCCCTTGGGTTTTACCACTTTGAATCACACCACCGATAGCACCAAATCCAAGCGCCAAATCATGGACCATATACAGTGGCAGTTGGGTTTTCATGCTCAATTGACGCCAATCTTCATCGCTACTAACACGACCATTAACATCGCGATAGTACGCCCAAAACAACAAACTCTTACCTAGATCGGCACGCTGAGCAAAGGTCGTTAGCTCTTGATATGAATCCGGAACGTAATGCTCAATCAAATTGGATAAATCAGGGTGGGTTTTAATAAACAGGTCAACTTGGGAGCGAATAGCCTCGCCCGTTATTGAGTGGTCAGTAACAATATAGACCTTTTTCACCGTAGCTTGAAGACGCTTAATTAGATCGATATTACCAACCAAATCGATATCTTCAGTGATTCCAGTTGCGTTTAACCCCTCAAGCATCTCAGATGAGAAGTTGCTAACGCCACCAAATATAACGGGAGTACCATTTAGCTCTGGAGCCAAACGTTTCATTAAGTTCAGAGCGTTATTGTCACTAACGACAACCGCAGCAAATTCTTCATGTGTCAGTTTCGTGCGGTAAAGCTGATAAATACGATCTAGGTATTCAGTATTTTGAGAGCGTTTACTATCAAGGTAAACGACACGATAAGACAAGCCGTCACGGTCGAGTTCTGTGGATAACCCTTTATGGAAATCATCCGTCCAAAAAAAACCTTGATGATAAGAGTGAATAACCAACACATCTTTTGTCTGCGCTGAAGCAAACACACTCCAACACATCAAAATTAATAACAACGAAAATCGCACTGAATTCACCCTAACCCTATAGTTGCTGCTAATATTATCACCCTTGGCTATGATGTGTACTCTAGCTAGTCTGATTTCATTCAATCTAAGGATTCTGCATGTCCACAACCACCGTCCGTTTAGATGATCTAGACCGCGCCATTCTAAAAACCTTGATGGAAGATGCACGAACTCCTTATGCTGAAATGGCAAAACAGTTCGATGTCAGCCCTGCGACGATTCACGTTCGCATCGAAAAAATGAGATCGGCAGACATTATTGAGCGAACGGAAGTTGTGGTAAACACCAAAAAGCTAGGTTATGACGTATGCTGTTTTATTGGTATTAACCTAAATGCAGCCAAAGACTACCACTCTGCGATAGCCAAGCTGAATGCGTTAGACGAGGTGGTCGAGGCGTACTACACCACTGGTGCTTATAACATTTTCGTAAAACTGATGTGTAAGTCGATAGAAGAGCTACAGTTTGTGTTGATTGATAAATTGCAGGCGATCGATGAGGTTCAATCGACAGAGACATTGATTTCATTGCAGAATCCTATCAATCGTAATGTGAATCCATAACATTCGTTCGCCTTGTTTGGCCCCTGAAGCACAGACAAAAAAGAGCCTCTAACTAGAGGCTCTTTTCGCTATTAACTCTTAATAAACTAGATAGTTACCGTGATTATGCGTTGATTCCCGCATGACGCAGCATTGCATCAATTTGTGGCTCACGACCACGGAAGCGTTTGAACAGCTCCATTGGCTCTTCACTGCCACCCATTTCAAGGATGTTGTTCAGGAAGCGATTACCAGTTTCTGTGTTGAAGATACCCTCTTCTTCAAATGCTGAGAACGCATCTGCCGATAGCACTTCTGCCCAAAGGTAGCTGTAGTAACCCGCACTGTAGCCACCAGCAAAGATGTGACCAAAGCTATGTGAGAAACGGTTCCAATCTAGGCTTGGCAGAACCGACACCTTAGACTTAACATCCGCCAACGTTTCGAGTACACGAGCACCCACTTCAGGGTCGTACTCTGTGTGTAACGTGAAATCGAACAAGCCAAGCTCTAGCTGGCGCAGGATAAACATCGCTGATTGGAAGTTCTTCGCCGCTAGCATTTTCTCTAACATCTCTTTTGGTAAGGCTTCACCGGTTTCGAAGTGACCAGAAATGAACGACAGCGCTTCTTCTTCCCAACACCAGTTTTCGAGGAACTGACTTGGTAACTCAACCGCATCCCAAGGCACGCCATTGATACCAGAAACAGCACCCGCATCAACTTGCGTTAGCATATGGTGGATGCCGTGACCGAATTCGTGGAACAGAGTCACCACTTCATCGTGAGTAAATAACGCAGGCTTGTCACCAACTGGCTTGTTGAAGTTACACGTTAGGTAAGCCACTGGCGTTTGCAGCTCGCCAGATTCAGTAATACGACGACCACGACAGTCATCCATCCAAGCGCCACCACGCTTGTGTTCACGTGCGTATAGATCAAGGTAGAAGCTACCACGCAGTGTTCCTGTCGCATCAAAGATATCAAAGAAGCGAACGGACTCATGCCAAGTGTCTACGCCTTCACGCTCTGTTACCGACATACCAAACACACGGTTTAGTACTTCGAACAAACCAGAAACTACGTTCGACTCAGGGAAGTATGGACGAAGCTCTTCATCAGAGATCTCGAACAGGTTCTGTTTTTGTTTCTCGCTGTAGTAAGCGATGTCCCACAGATTTAGCTCAGAGACACCAAACTCTTTCTCAGCAAACTGACGTAGCTCTTCTACTTCGCGCTCACCTTGTGGTTTCGCTTTTACTGCTAGGTCGTTAAGGAAACCAAGTACTTGGTCTGGCGTTTCTGCCATTTTAGTCGACAGTGACTTTTCGCTGTAGGTGCTAAAGCCAAGCATGCGTGCGATCTCGTGACGCAGCTTAAGTTGCTCCGTGATGATCTCAGTGTTGTCCCACTTACCAGCATTTGGACCGCGATCTGAAGCGCGAGTTACGTAAGCTTCGTACAGCTCTTTACGTAGCGCTTGGTTGTCACAGTACGTCATCACCGGTAGGTATGAAGGGATATCCAGAGTCAGTAGGTAACCTTCCAGCTCTTTAGCTTGGGCCGCGGCTTGTGCTGCCGCCAGTGCCGATTCAGGCATACCGGCCAGTTCAGCCACGTCTGTTACTTGCTTGCTCCAACCCATGGTGGCATCAAGTACGTTGTTTGAGAATTGAGAACCCAGCTCAGACTGGCGCTTGCTGATCTCACCATAGCGGTGCTGCTCGTCCGCGGGTAAGCCAATACCTGACAATTCAAAGTCACGCAGTGCGTCAGTAATGGTTTTTTGTTGAGCTCGATTTAATGCCGAGAATGCTTCGCTTGCCTTGATCGTTTTGTACGCTTCAAACAAGCCTTTGTGTTGACCAACCCAAGTGCCGTACTCAGACAGTACTGGTAGGCAGCTCTCATACGCTTCACGCAGTTCGTCGCTGTTCACAACAGAGTTCATGTGGCTTACTGGTGACCAAATACGGCCTAAACGATCATCCACTTCTTCAATCGGAGCAACTAGGTTGTCCCAGCTTGGTGAAGTATTACCTTCAAGTACTTGTTCTATCTTGTTGCGACACGCTTCAATCACTTGCTCAACCGCTGGCTTAACGTGCTCAGGTTTGATTTGTGAAAACGGAGGTAAGTCCGTGAAGGTTAATAGCGGATTAGACATATAAACATTCCTTTGGCTTTAGAGACTTTCGTCTTTTTTGTAATGAGGTCGTCTTACAGTCATCAGGCTAAGGGTCGCCCTAAAAAATCACTTGCGAATAGTTATTAAATAGTGCCCATGAAGGCAAATTTCAATAGCAGAACCAATAACTAACTGCATATTGCGAACGACTGTTCCTGAATTGATCGAGAATTTATGGTCCATTGAGGGTTATAATAGTCTGATTAACCCCACCTACACTAACCACACTCTAATTCGAGAGTGTTACGAGAGTTTAATTTGTTAAGTTATCGCCACAGCTTCCACGCAGGCAACCATGCCGACGTAGTAAAGCATATCGTACAGAGCCTTATTCTTAATTCTTTGAAACAGAAGGATAAGCCTTTTGTTTATCATGATACTCACTCTGGTGTAGGTCGTTACGACTTAACGCATGAATGGTCTGAAAAAACGGGCGAATACAAACAAGGTATTGCACGCGTCTGGGAACAAACAGAACTTCCTGAAGACATTCAAAGCTATCTTGAGTCTATCTCAGCACTCAACAATGGCGAAAAACTGCGTTTCTACCCGGGCTCTCCACGTGTTGCCCGCGCGCACCTGCGCGATCAAGACCGCATGGTACTGACCGAGCTTCACCCAGCCGATCACCCTCTGCTTGAGCAAGAGTTCCACCGCGATCGTCAGGTATCTATCTACAAAGAAGATGGCTTCCAACGCTTAAAAGGCAGCCTGCCACCAAAAGAGCGTCGTGGTTTGGTACTTATCGACCCACCTTACGAGCTGGCAAAAGAGTATCGCGATGTGGTGACGGCGATTGCTCAAAGCCATAAGCGCTGGGCAACCGGTATCTACGCAATTTGGTACCCGGTAGTAAACCGCTGTGATATCGAAGACATGATCGAAGGACTTGAAGGCTTAGGTATCAACAAGATTCTACAAATCGAACTTGGCGTATCACCAGATACCAACGAGCGTGGCATGACAGCATCAGGCATGATTGTTATCAACCCGCCTTGGAAGCTAGAAAGCCAAATGAACGAAATTCTTCCATTCTTGAAGGAAGCAATTGCGCCGGCAACCGGTCACTTCAAAGTAGAGTGGATCGTACCCGAATAATCTCGAACTTAACGTCATGATCTGACGAATATTCAGTAGATTGTGACATACACGAATAAATTTTAAACAGGGAGATTGAGTTCAACCGATCTGCCCTCAATATAATAATTAGACAATTTAAGAATCTATAGGACGTAGGTGTTCAGTGCGATCACTGTACCCACAGCCTTCAATAAATGGAGAAAGTAATGGCGACTCATTTTGATTACATCTGTATCGGTGGCGGTTCAGGCGGCATCGCATCAGCAAACCGCGCAGCAATGCACGGTGCAAAGGTTGCACTTATCGAAGCTCAAGACCTTGGTGGTACTTGTGTAAACGTTGGTTGTGTTCCTAAAAAGGTAATGTGGCATGGCGCTCAAGTTGCTGAAGCGATCAACCTGTACTCTGAAGATTACGGCTTCGACGTTGAAGTAAAAGGCTTCAACTGGAGCAAGTTAGTTGAAAACCGCCAAGCATATATTGGTCGTATCCACGAGTCTTACGATCGCGTTTTGGGTAACAACAAAATAAACGTAATCAAAGGCTTTGCTAAGTTTGTTGACGAGAAAACCGTTGAAGTAAACGGTGAACACTACACTGCGGATCACATCCTGATCGCGGTAGGTGGCCGTCCAACCATTCCAAACATCCCAGGCGCAGAATACGGCATCGACTCAAACGGTTTCTTCGATCTGATGGAGCAACCTAAGCGTGTTGCTGTAATCGGCGCAGGCTACATCGCAGTAGAAATCGCAGGCGTACTAAGTGCACTTGGCACAGAAACACATCTGTTCTGCCGTAAAGAATCTCCACTACGTAGCTTTGATCCAATGATCATCGAAACGCTAGTAGAAGTAATGGAAGCAGAAGGTCCAACACTTCACACGCACTCCGTGCCTAAAGAAGTGGTGAAAGAAGCGGACGGTACGCTGACTCTACACCTAGAGAACGGCAACACTCAAAACGTTGACCACTTAATCTGGGCGATCGGTCGCCACCCAGCGACTGACGCTATCAATCTAGCATCTACTGGCGTTGAGACTAACGATCGTGGCTACATCAAGGTAGACGAGTTCCAAGCGACTAACGTTCCTGGCATCTATTGTGTTGGTGACATCATGGAAGGCGGTATCGAGCTAACACCTGTCGCTGTTAAAGCAGGTCGTCAGCTTTCAGAGCGCCTATTCAACGGCCAAACAAACGCGAAGATGGACTACAAGCTAGTTCCTACTGTTGTATTCAGCCACCCGCCTATCGGTACAATTGGTCTAACGACTCAAGAAGCTGAAGAGCAATACGGCAAAGACAACATCAAGGTTTACACGTCGGGCTTCACGGCAATGTACACAGCAGTAACCAAGCACCGTCAACCTTGTAAGATGAAACTAGTATGTGCTGGCGAAGAAGAGACTGTAGTTGGCCTACACGGCATCGGTTTCACTGTTGATGAAATGATTCAAGGCTTCGGCGTTGCAATGAAGATGGGCGCAACCAAAGCAGACTTCGACTCTGTTGTGGCGATTCACCCAACGGGCAGCGAAGAGTTCGTAACGATGAGATAATCAACACTATTTGTTGATATCTCTTAAAAGCAGGCCTTGTGCCTGCTTTTTTTATGTCCACTCTTGAACCTTACCCCTCAACTCCACGTAACACAGATACTGACCTATCTAGAACAGCAATGGAGTTTGTGATGAATCTACTAATTGAATCATTTGAAGGCGGGATCTACTTGGCTTACCAAATTATTGGCGAGCAAAAGCAGTTAATCAAAAACGACCAACAGCACCCAATGAGGTTTTTAAGTGTTAACCAAGCGCGCGACCACTTTAGCGATCGAGGCGTAGCATCGGCAATGTTGGTTCACAACAGTGCCTACGACGAGATGTGTGGTGAGCATTGTGGTAATACCCAACCATTCGAGATTGATTTGAAATGGAGTTGAATCAAATTCAAATCAATCGTGATAAAAATAGAAAGGCTTGCACTAGTGCAAGCCTTTT
The DNA here is from genome assembly GCF_029890535.1 of Vibrio sp. S/42/10. NCBI lineage: Bacteria > Pseudomonadati > Pseudomonadota > Gammaproteobacteria > Vibrionales > Vibrionaceae > Vibrio > Vibrio sp. S/42/10. Next base: position 117,128 of record NZ_JAKMZC010000014.1, read on the forward strand.
TCTTTTGGGTCATATTTCTTATCGAGCTGTGCGTTTTTGTCTTCGCTTGATGTTTTGCTCTTTCACAACAAAGTCGAACAATGGTGCGAACAAGTTAGCAAACAAGATAGCGAGCATAATGCCTTCTGGATAAGCAGGATTGAGCACTCGGATGCCGACCGTCATTACACCAATCAAGATCCCGTAAGCCCACTTACTCTGATTGGTAAACGCGGCAGAAACTGGATCGGTTGCCATAAAGAAAGTACCAAAAGCAACACCACCCAACACAAAGTGCCAGTAAAACGGCATCGAGAACATCGAGTTGGTATCAGAGCCGATCCAGTTCATCAAACTAGAGGTCACCACAAGACCGATGATAACCCCGGCAACAATACGCCAAGACGCTATCTTCATGAAAATGAGCATCAACCCCGTAAGCATAATTAATAGCGAAGAAACCTCCCCCATCGATCCTGGAATATTACCGATGAACGCATCCATCCAAGTTATTGTCTCGCCAGTCATGTTGTTGATTAAAGAGGTACTGCCTCCCTCATACCACTGACTGAGTGGTGTCGCCCCTGAATAGCCATCAGCCGCCGCGACCCACACAAGCCCACCCGACATGTTGGCTGGATAAGCAAAATAGAGGAAAGCCCGCCCAGCTAACGCAGGGTTAAGGAAGTTTCGTCCTGTACCACCGAACAACTCTTTAGCAACAACGATACCAAAGGTGATGCCTAATGCGGCTTGCCATAGTGGAATCGTCGGCGGGAGAATTAAGGCAAATAAAACCGAACTCACGAAAAAGCCTTCGTTGACTTCGTGCTTGCGAACAACCGCGAACAGTACCTCCCAAAAACCACCAACGACAAAAACCGTGGCATAAACAGGAAGGAAATAGAGCGCCCCAAAAAACATCTGGCTGCCCCAACCGCTTGCCATTAATGATGGCGCATCACCAAATGCCCAAGACAAGCGCCAACTACTCTCGATAACCGAAGTGAGCTCACTCAGTTGATAGCTGGATGTGAGTGCCGAAACACTCTGATGCCCGACGTTATACATGCCCCAGAACATGGCAGGGAAGGTCGCTAGCCACACCAGAATCATGATTCGTTTGAGATCGATACTATCTCGAACGTGGGTCAACCCTCGGTTTACATTGCCAGGCGTGTAAAATATCGTCGCGAACGCCTCATACACTGGGTAGAGTTTTTCGTACTTACCTCCGGCTTCAAATTGCGGTGCCACATCTTCTAAACGTTTTTTAAAACTCATAATCTCAATCACCTTATTGCTTGAGTTATGGTTTTCTACGCATCAAACGCTCAATTTGAACAACTTTTAGCGATTTTTAATCAAGTTCGTATTCAAGAAACTGACCAACATTCAAGAACAAAACCAATATGAGAAAGTTAGGTTCATAAATAACAAAGCCCCAGCGATAGCTGAGGCTCATTTAGTCTTACTTTAGGTTACTTATTTAACGCACATGACATTAAGCAATGAAGACCCTTTCAATTGGTTTACATTACCATTGGTAAACAGACCCTTCTTGCCTGCCCCCCAATAAGGTAAGTGCATTGGCCAATTCTGTTTTTCCATGACTTTTGAACCCAAAATACTCTGCCACTGTTTTTCAGTCATCAGCTTCATGTTGACCTTATTGCAGACTAATTCAGCGCTACCGTAATCGAGGCGGCTCCAAGGCTTGCCTTGCTCCATATAGAACTGCTGCTGATGGTCTAGGAGGTAAGGAATAGCATATTGGTTGCCCGACACATTGGCTGTCACGCGAATTTCGATTTCTAGATCGTTGTCTGTACTCGCATTACCGCTTGGTAGCGTCTGAATAGCGGCAGCACTCGTTACCGCAGCCGCTTGCTTAACCGCCACAGGTTTCGGCGCAGGTTTAGCTTCTACTTTTACAGGAGCCTTAGGCTTTACAGCTTTTGACTCTGCTGGTTTTGCAACGACAGGCTGTGATGAGGTTTTAGACTTATCAACCATACGAATAAAGGCTTCACCATAACCAGACACCTTGCGTACTTGAGCTAAGTCTTTTCTCGCATCCGAAAATGTAGAGTAAGGACCAATCAAACAACGATAATCGCCACCCTCAGGCTTCATCCATACGTTAGTTGAGATCTTTTCATATAGAGGCTTCGCTCGGTTGAGTGACAAAGGCTTATTTAGCAAACCACATTGAACCCAAAACAGTTCGTTATCTGAATGACGTTTAGGCGCTTTGCTGCCCCATACACCTTTACCGATCGGACATGATTGTTCTAGCTGTGGTAATTGATTGGTGCTTGCTTGAGTGGCATCGCATAGTACCGATTCTGCATTAACTTGGCTCGACACCAGAAGAGATACAGCGATAAGCCCCATACGATAATTTCTCATCACAGCACGACATACAGCATTCATTGTCAATTTCATAACCACCACTTAAACCCTCACGGGTTAATTATTACCGAATCAATGTCGATAAAACATGAATTCCATTTTAAGTATCATTGACACTATCAATAATACTAAGTTCCAGATCCATTAAGCAAAAAAAGAGCCGTAATTGCTTACGGCTCTTAGTTTAGTGACTTTTTTTGCTAAAAATCAAACCGAGCTATCACCCTTTATAAATTTTAGGGTTAAACACGTCACGTAACCAGTCGCCTAGTAGGTTAATAACTAGAACTAATGTTACCAAAAGCACACCAGGAAATGCTGTGATCCACCATGCTCCTGAGAAAATGTAGTTAAAACCAGTACTGATTAGGGCACCCAGCGACGGTTGGTCTACCGGAAGGCCTAAACCTAGGAAAGAAAGTGCCGCTTCTGACATGATGGCATTTGCCACCTGTACCGTAGAGATAACCAAGATCGGTGATAAACAGTTCGGTAGAATATGACGGAACATGATGCGAGGCGCTCTAAAGCCCATCACACGTGCCGCTTCAACATATTCTTTCTTCTTCTCTGCCAATACCGATGCACGAATGGTACGAGCATACTGCGGCCATTCTGCAATACCGATGATCACCACCAGCATAACAACGGCATATTGCGCGTAGAAGTCACTGCCGAAACTTGCCTTAAAGATGGCTGAGACAATGATCGCAACCATCATGGTTGAGAATGAAAGTTGAACATCAGCAAAACGCATCAGGAAGCTATCAATACGACCACCGAAGTAACCCGCAGACAGACCGATAATGATACCGAGAGTCAACTGAAGGCCAACCGCTAAGAAACCAATGGTCAGTGATAAGCGCGAGCCGTAAAGCATAGTCGATAAGATGTCACGACCTTGCTCGTCAGTACCCAGTAAGAAACGTTCTTCACCGTCTTCCATCCAAGATGGTGGCAGTTCTGAATCCATGATATCGATAGACGTCACGTCGTATGGGTCGATTGGGGCTAAAATCGGTGCCGCTAATGCCATCACAAGGAAGGCGGCGAAGATGGCGAAGCTGAACATAGCCACTTTATCGCGTAAGAAGTAGTACAGAATGTCTGACTGCTTGAATCGCTCCCAACGAGATGGAGCTGTTGTTGTTTGTTCCATGATTATGCTCCTTTCCCTGTAATGTTCACTGTTGGGTTAATGATGCCGTAAAGCAAATCAACAATGGTGTTCGTTACTACGAAGATCAAGCCAACGAAGATAACGTATGCGGTAATCAATGGTGTATCCACTCGGTTAATCGCTTCAAGGAATAGGAAGCCGGTGCCCGGCCACTGGAATACAGTTTCAGTAAGAATGGTGTAAGCCACCATAGTACCGATTTGAACACCACCTACCGTTAGTACAGGTAACATTGTGTTCTTCAAAGCGTGTTGGTAGTAAATCTTGTTCAGCGCTAGGCCTTTTGCTTTACCAAACTTGATGTATTCAGAACTAAGAACCTCTAGCATTTCAGAACGCACTAGACGAATGAACAGCGGCAGCATGATAGATGCCAAAGCAATACTCGGCAGAACTAAGTGTGCAAGGCCATCTAGTGTTAAGAAGCCAGACTCCCAACCAAACCAGTTTGCAGTCTCACCACGTCCAAATGATGGCAGCCAACCTAGCTCGATAGAGAACACATACATCAGCATGATTGCAGTTAAGAAAACAGGCACAGAGATACCGATACTACTACCGGCCATCACAAGCTTAGTGAAGAAACTTTTTGGGTGTATTGCAGAATAAACGCCTAATGGAATCGACAGACAAACAATGATCAGAGAAGCACCGAACACGAGCTCCAGTGTCGCGACCAGTTTATCTAGAATTACGTCCACAGCAGGGCGTTTAAAGAAATATGAAGTACCAAGATCACCTTGTAGGGCTGCGCCTATAAAGCGAGAGTATTTTGTAACGAAGGGATCATTTAAGCCGAGTTCATCACGTAGCGCTTGACGCTCCGACTCTGAAACAGATTGACCGACTAACTCACGTAACGGGTCGCCCAGGTTATCCTGAATGGCAAACGCCACCAAACTGATCACAAACATCACTATCAGTGCCTGAAACAGGCGCTTGACCAGAAACGTAACCATTCCTTGCCCCTTATCTATCCATGACTATCTAATCGAAATCCGCGATTAGACAACAAAAAAATTCAGTCTTAAAAAAGGTATTTAGCCAGACTGAAGGAAGACCAAATACCGAAACTTAAATCTATATCTTAATAATATTGAGAGCCTGAAAAACTTCAGGCTCTCGATTCTAGCAAGCTAGATTATTTTACAACTAGGTCGCCGAAGTAAGGCATAACCATTGGGTTTACGATGTCTGCAGCACCAACGTTAGACTTCGCGCCCCACGCTTCACTTTGCCAGTGTAGAGGTACGAATACTGCATCGTTGTAAAGTGTTGCTTCAACGCCTTTCAGCATCTTAGAACGCTTAACTGGATCAGTTTCGGTGTTAGAAGCTTCTACAATCGCATCCATTTCTGGGTTTGAGTAGCCAGAACAGTTGTATTGACCACGACCAGTCTCTTCGTTACGAGTCATTGTTAGAAACTCATTGAAGTTCGCTGAATCTTCTGTGTCTGAGTGCCAACCGATCATCATCATGTCTGCTGAACATAGGTCAAACTCAGGCCAGTACTGTGCTTTAGGCATCGTCTTAAGATCAACTTTGATACCAATCTTAGACAGCATTGCCGCAGACGCTTGCGCTACTTTCGCATCGTTCACGTAACGGTTGTTAGGCGCTGCCATAGTTAGTGTAAAGCCATCTTCGTAGCCCGCTTCTTTCATCAGCTCTTTCGCTTTTTTCAGATCGTAACGAGGAACTAGATCTTCGTTGTGACCCGCGTAGCCTGTTGGGCTTTGCTGACCAGCAGCTGTCGCGAAACCTTTCATGATTTTCTTAACAATACCTTCATTGTTAATCGCATGAACGATTGCTTGACGAACACGCACATCTTTCAGTGCTTCGTTGCTGTTTTGGTTCATTTGGAACGTAATGATACGAGTACCAGGTAGCGTTACTAGATCGATATTCTTAGCGTTCTTAACACGCTTGTGATCGTTTGGTGCTACAGGGTGAATCATATCTACATCGCCAGAAAGAAGTGCTGCAACACGCGTTGCGTCTTCTTTGATTGGCACAAGTGTTAGCTTGTCTACGTTACCATCCGTTTCTGTATCCCAGTAATCATTGAAACGCTCGAACGTAACTTTAACGCCTTGCTCACGTTGCGTAACGATGAATGGACCAGTACCTGAAACATTAGTCGAAGCAAACGAATTACCGTGCTTAACTAGTTCAGACTTGTCATTACCTTCAGCTGTTTGGCCTGAGTAGAACTTGCTGTCCATTGGGAAGATGTAAGTTGCTGTTTGTAGTACTAGTGGGTAAGCCGCTTTTGATACTAGCTCAACTGTATAGTCATCCACTTTTACCATTTTCTCGTATGGCGTGAAGATAGACTTAAAGTCTGGAGAAGCTTGTAGACGTTCAAAAGTCCACACAACATCATCAGCTGTCAGTTCGTTACCAGAGTGGAATTTCACACCTTTACGTAGGTTGAAACGGAAAGTCGTTTCATCAACACGCTCCCAGCTAGATGCTAGGCGGCCTTCAAAATCCATCTCTTGTGTAAAACGTACTAGAGGGTCAAACACCATGTGAGACATTTGCAGTGTGCCACCAGACAGCTGCTCGTGCGGATCAAGTGATACTGGGTCAGCTGCGTAGCCAACGGTAATATCTGCTGCTGCTGCACTAAAGCTTAGGCCAGCTGCCATCAAAGCTACTGCTAATTTGCTTTTCATGGTTTTCATTGCATAACTCCTTCATGCGGGAATCCAGATCCCTAGTTGTTGTATTTGCGTCTGTTTATTGTTTTTAGCAAGCTAAACTCCAGCCTGCTGATTTTTATACTGCGGCTTTTGCCACTGCTTTTTCTTCTCTTAAGCCCGTAAACTCAGGCATTAAAGAAATTAGGTGCTTACTGTATTCATGCTGAGGCGATTGGAATAACTGCTCAGTTGGCGCAACTTCCAATAGTTCGCCCATTTGCATCACGCCAACACGATCACACATTTGACGAATAACCGGTAAATCATGACTGATGAACAGCATAGTCAGATTGAGCTCGTCTTGCAGGTCTTTCAATAGATTAAGGATTTGAGCCTGTACTGACACATCCAGCGCCGAGGTAGGTTCATCACAAATCAGAAGACGAGGACGAGTTGCCAGAGCGCGAGCAATAGAGATACGCTGACGTTGGCCACCTGAGAATTCGTGCGGGTACTTAACCCCTGCCATTTGGCCCAAACCAACGTGATCGAGCAGGTCGTTAACGATCTGACGAGTTTCATTTTCGTTGCGAGTTAGCTTATGGAAACGGATAGGTTCAGCAATGATGTCGAATATCTTCATTCGAGGGTTCATTGATGTATACGGATTTTGGAAAACCATCTGCATTTGGCGACGCATAGGGCGACGCTCTTTTTCAGATTTAAGACCGGTAAGGTCAATACCTTCAAAGGTTACCTTGCCTGAGTTCGGTGCGTATAAGCCAGCAATCACACGAGCAATCGTTGATTTACCCGAACCAGATTCACCCACCAAACCAAACGTCTCACCTTCATGCACTTCAAAGCTGACGTTGTTTGACGCTTGAACATATTCACGACGGCTTTCGAAGAATGAATCTTTAGTCGTAAAACGTAAGTTCACGTTTTCAACGTTCAACAAAGGCCCCGTGTAATCACGGTGATCTTGGCTTTGGCCCAACCAGTGGTTTTTCACATCCAGTGGTTCCATCTCGTGTGCTTCTTCGATGTAACTCACTGTAGGGAAACGATCGAGTTTACGATCTGAACGCGGAACCGCTGAAATAAGGCTGTGTGTGTATGGATGCTCAGGAGTGCCAAGGACTTTCGCCGTTGGGCCAAACTCAACCAAATCACCACGATACATCACGGCTACACGATCGGTTACGTTAGATACAACACCCATATCGTGCGTGACCAACATACAACCTACGTTCTTCTTAATACATAGGTCGCGAATCAAACCCAAGATCTGATCTTGGATAGAAACATCCAGTGCGGTTGTTGGTTCATCTGCGATGATTAAGTCAGGTTCACCTGCCAATGCGATCGCGATAACAACACGCTGACGCATACCGCCAGAAAACTGGTGTGGGTACTGCTTTAAACGGTTTTCTGGTTGTGGGATACCCACTTGGTTCATCAAGTCTAGTGAACGCTGGTAGGCTTCTTGATCCGAAACCTTCATGTTGGCATGAATCGTCTCTTTTAACTGCTGTTCTACTGTGAATAGAGGGTTAAGAGAAGTCATTGGGTCTTGGAAGATAAATCCAATCTTTGAGCCGCGAACAGAGCGCATCTGCTCAGGAGATAAACCCGAAACTTTTTCGCCATCCAGAAACACCTCGCCGCTAGCAATACGGCCAGGAGGGCTCAGTAAATCAATAACAGCATTACCCACTGTTGATTTACCTGCACCAGATTCGCCTACAACGCCAACGATCTCACCACGTTCAATGTTGAACGAAAGTGATTTAACTGCGGCGTGAACTCCATGACGAGATGGATATTCGATACGAAGATTTTTTACTTCTAAAAGTGACATTACCAGACCTCTACTGCTTTGGCAGCTTTCTGCCCTGTCTGCAAAATTGAATCCATTCTTACCAGAATATTGTTCTGATATTTTATACGGTTGACAATTTGGCAAATAATTCACAGAAAAGCAACAAAAATAGGATAAAAAGTCGACATTAAACGCCTGGCAAGCAAAAGCACTACATAACTATTCAAAAAAAGAGCATATAGTAATAAAAATCAACATCATACTCATGGTGAGAAATACTCACAAATCCCTTACTACAACTTACTTGTAGACTGAAACCAATCGTTCAAAGCAGATCTCACTATTAGTCATTTAAAACAAATAATTATTCCAAAAAACAATTAACACTATAGAAACAAATGCTAGATTATTTAAATAATACAAATAAAACAACTAGATACATAGTAATAAGCCACACTTTCCACCATCAAGATAAGTGTGATAAATGTAAAGTAGTAAAATAAGAGGCTTATAAAATTAGAGACGATTTTAGGCTATTTAATATGAAGAAATCTGTCAAATATAGACCTTAGAGAGCAAATCTAGGGTTAGATTTCTCTTTTCATAAAAACACTTAGACCAAACCCATTAGTTTGTCGAATTATTGAGCAATCAATTTATATAAAATTAGATATAGATCTAATGATTTTATAGAGAAAATATATTTATAAAGACGTAATAATTAAAGACATGACAGCATGCTCATTTAATACGAAAGTACATTTTACCAGTACGATCACAGACAACTTTTCGAAATAGGTAAGTTCATAACCTTAAATAGCAGGTTAATGAATAACGGCGCGGCGGGGCTTCCTGCGGACTGGCGATCCAGCCCTCTGGTCTCAAATGATCTAAATTCCAGGCGTAAAAAAGCCCCGTCATTTCTGACGCGGACGGCTAGTTGAGGCTTCTTAAGTGATCGGTGAAGAGACATTCTTTGAACATCAGGCAAACCCCACTTGGGTTCCAATCTAGTGATCTACAGATGAAAAAAAGCTCATCATTTCTGATGAGCTTTCTTAAAGGTGCTCGGTGAAGAAGGATTTGATGCGACTGGGCTTCCAGCCCCCGAATACACCATTATCTTTTCTCCAGATAGAAAAAAAGCTCATCATTTCTGATGAGCTTTCTTAAGGTGGTCGGTGAAGAGGGATTCGAACCCCCGACCCTCTGGTCCCAAACCAGATGCGCTACCAAGCTGCGCTATTCACCGAGATGTTTCGTTTGATTTCTCAAACTGGAAACTTCAAAGAAGCTACCAAAATTAATGGGGTGGCTAACGAGATTCGAACTCGCGACCACCGGAATCACAATCCAGGGCTCTACCAACTGAGCTATAGCCACCACTAATTTTTTATATAACCGCTTAACAAGCGATTATTGAAATAGTGGTCGGTGAAGAGGGATTCGAACCCCCGACCCTCTGGTCCCAAACCAGATGCGCTACCAAGCTGCGCTATTCACCGACTAGTTTTGTATCGATTCTTGGGAAGAATGAATCAACACTGGAAGCCGAAGCTACCGATATTTTGTAAAGAAAAAATGGGGTGGCTAACGAGATTCGAACTCGCGACCACCGGAATCACAATCCAGGGCTCTACCAACTGAGCTATAGCCACCATTGTTTCTTTTTTGCCAATTCTCACTTACCGAAGTAAGAGACCGGATGGCGCGCCTGAAAGGATTCGAACCTTCGGCCTTTGGCTCCGGAGGCCAACGCTCTATCCAGCTGAGCTACAGGCGCATGCCCTGTCGGCGGAGTGGAATAATACGTATATCACCCAATGCCGTCTAGTACTTTTTTAACTTTTTTTTCTGTTTGGTCTCTTTTTCGACAGTTAATATGTGATAAACCCCTTATTTGAGTACTACAACCCGCTACAGCTTATAAGTTGTTGTTTATTGCAACAACTTATCGGGATATAATCACCCATTATTTACATTGGTTTAACAGTTGCTCTTTGCTGCTCAAATCAAAACACCCTTCCAACACTATAAATTGGTAAGCATGTACTTACCTTGGGAATGTAAAGTGAGTTTAATGGATATGTCTCGTCGAATTTTAAGCGTTGTCATCGCAGTTTTAACCTTTTCAACTGGTGCAATGGCTTCAGGCCTAAGCGAAGCAGAGCAAGATGCTATTGCTGAACGCATCAAACCAGTTGGCCAAGTATACCTAGTCGGCAGTGAGCCAGTAGCCGCGGAACCAACAGGCCCTCGTGATGGCGCAGCAGTTTACGGTACCTTTTGTATAGCTTGTCACGCATCTGGCGTAAGTGGCGCACCTAAAAAAGGCGATGCTGGTGATTGGGGTCCTCGTATTGCTCAAGGTCGCGATATTCTAGCGAATCACGCAATCAACGGCTTTAATGCAATGCCTGCGAAAGGTTCATGTATGGACTGTTCAGACGATGAAATCAAAGATGCTATCGAGCACATGATTGCCGGTCTGTAATTTACCGATCTGTAATTAAAAATACCAAATTCAAAAAAGGTGACCTCATGGTCACCTTTTTATTGGTTTTTATATAGTGCTATTAAAGTAGATCATTATTTCTTATTGAACATCGCTCGAATATTCGCAATGTGCGCCTGCCCTTTTTCCATTCTTTCTTCAGCGGATTGAGGCTTCTTAACGCTTTCCCACTCCACATCATCATGCGGCAGTTCATCAAGAAAGCGACTTTGTGTTGGCTTAATCAATTCACCATATTGACGGCGTTCACGACACTTAGTAAAGGTCAGCTCTTTTTGCGCTCGAGTAATCCCTACGTACATAAGACGACGCTCTTCTTCTACGTTGCCTTCATCAATACTGGTTTGGTGCGGTAAAATACCCTCTTCTGCCCCCATCAGGAATACATATGGAAACTCTAGGCCTTTCGATGCATGCAGTGTCATTAATTGAACCTGGTCTGCATCGTCATCATCTTCCCCACGCTCCATCATGTCACGCAGTGTTAAACGTTGCACTACCTCGCGTAGGGTTTTCTCTTCCTTGTCGTAGTTGTCACCTTCAAGATCAGCCACTATCCAACTGTAAAGATCAGAGACGTTCTTCATTCGCATTTCAGCCGCTTTCGGGCTCGCCGAAGTTTCGTACAACCAATCTTCATAGTTAATGTCACGAACCAAAGAACGTACGGCCTCAACCGTATTACCACGCTCTGCATTATCCGAGATACGAACAATCCAGTCACCGAAACGGCGCAAGTTTTCTAGACCACGCCCCGTCAGCGTTTGCTCTAAGCCCATCTCAAAGCTGGCTTCAAACAAGCTCTTACCACGCATATTGGCGTAGCTGCCGAGTTTCTCTAAAGTAACCGGACCAATCTCACGACGTGGCGTGTTCACAATACGTAAAAACGCATTGTCATCATCTGGGTTCACCAACACACGTAAGTAAGCCATGATGTCTTTAATCTCAGCTCTAGCAAAGAAAGACGTACCACCAGAGATCTTGTAAGGCACACGGTTTTGCATCAAGGCTTTTTCAATCAAGCGAGATTGGTGATTACCACGGTAAAGCACTGCGTAATCTTTGTAATCTGTGCGATTCAAAAACTTGTGGGCAATGATCTCACCAGTAATACGTTCGGCTTCGTGCTCTTCATTCTTGGCATTCAGTACCTTGAGCTTTTCACCGTCCGGGATCTCTGAGAACAGTGATTTTTCATAAACGTGTGGGTTATTAGCGATCAAGATGTTCGCCGCACGCAAAATTCGACTGGTTGAACGATAGTTTTGCTCTAGTTTGATTAAACGAAGGTTCGGGTAATCCTCACCTAGCAAAACCAAGTTTTGCGGCTTTGCGCCACGCCATGAGTAAATAGATTGGTCATCATCACCTACTACCGTCAGACGACCACGTTCTCCCACCAATAAACGAACCAACTCATATTGACTGGTGTTGGTATCTTGATACTCATCGACCAGTAAATAGCGAATGCGAGACTGCCAGCGTTCACGGACTTCTTGATTAGTTTTCAGTAACAATACCGGCATCGCAATCAGATCATCAAAATCGAGCGCGTTGTATGCCTTCATCTGTTTCTGATACATCTCAAAACAAAATGCAAAAAGCTGTTCTTGTTCGCCTTGAGCTCGTGCTTTGGCCTGATCAGGCGTCAGCATGTCATTCTTCCAATTCGAAATGGTGCTCATTAAAGCGCGTAGTAGATCTTTGTCACCATCGATCTGCCTTTCGGTTAACTCTTTAAGTAAAGCTAACTGGTCCTGATCATCAAACAGAGAAAAGCCAGCTTTTAAACCCAATGCTTTGTATTCGCGGCGAATAATCGTCAAACCCATAGTGTGAAAGGTCGAAACGATCAGACCTTTTGATTCATTTTTACCTAGAGTTTGTCCTACACGCTCTTTCATTTCGCGTGCCGCTTTATTGGTAAAGGTTACCGCTGCAATATTACGAGCTTTGTAGCCACACTCTTGAACCAAGTAAGCAATCTTATTGGTGATAACACGTGTTTTTCCTGAACCAGCGCCTGCTAATACTAAACAGGGGCCAGAAACATACTTCACGGCTTCATCTTGTCTTGGATTCAGTTTCATTTGATTCTCAATTTGGTCTAGAGGGGCGAATTAAATTGCGCGCCTATAATAATGCTGCAATAGCACGAATGCTACGTTCTCTTATACAAGATTTTTACGTCATTTGTGTAAAACTTTGTTGCATAGATGTATGGTTCTTAGGCTATAATGAATGAACGTTCATTCACTGGTGATGGAAAGATGACAACTCATGCACCTCAGGATAAACGCCAACAAATACTTTCTGCTGCTGAAAAGCTCATTGCAGAGGTCGGTTTTCAAGGCCTTTCGATGCAAAAATTAGCCAAAGAAGCAGGGGTAGCTGCAGGCACTATCTATCGCTACTTCGATGATAAAGATCACTTGATCGATGATGTTCGAGTGCTCGTGACTCAACGAGTAGCTGATGCTGTTCAAGAAGGGGTTAATGATTCGGATCCAATTAAGCAACGCTATCGTACTATGTGGTTGAACATATGGAACTTAGCGGGAACGAACTTAGCCGCGATAAAAAATCGGGTTCAGTATGACTCTCTACCTATTACAAATAGCCTAAACTTCAGGGAACTGGAACGTAAAATGTTTGCCCAAGTTGAACTGCTATTTAATGAAGGTAAAGAGCAGGGACTGTTTAAACCGCTTGATAATGAAGTATTAAGCGGCTTGAGCTTAGCGGCTAGTGTCTCTCTAGCGCGAAAGCATTCTTTAGGATTTTACCAACTCGACGAGGCAGCACTAGAAGCTGCAATAGAAGCCAGTTGGGACGCAATAATTAAACACTAGATCGGAGTTTTGACCATAATGAAAAAGTGGACTTTCTTCATGTTATTCATCGCTGTATTGCTTTTTGGCAGCGTTATTGGATTCAACATGTTCAAACAACAAAAAATTGCTGAGTATATGGCCAACCGCCCTGAACCCGAGTTTCCCGTAACGGTAACTGAAGTTCAGCCGATCGACTGGGTTCCCGTAATTGAAGCTATCGGCTTCATCGAACCAAATCAAGGTGTGACACTAGCGAACGAAACCAGCGGTGTTATTGACCAAATTTCTTTCGAATCGGGTACTGATGTTAAGAGTGGTCAGCAACTGGTACGTCTTGATTCTGACGTAGAGAAAGCCAACCTTAAGAGTTCTGAAGCTCGTTTGCCTGCTGCGAAAGCAAAATACAAGCGTTACCAAGGTCTATTCAAGAAAGGCTCTATTTCTAAAGAAGCGTACGATGAAGCAGAAGCAAACTACTTCTCTCTATCTGCTGATATTGAAAGCCTAAAAGCCTCGATCGAACGCCGTGAAATTCGCGCACCTTTTGATGGCAAGGTTGGTATTCGTAACGTATACCTAGGTCAATACCTACAATCGGGTACCGATATCGTTCGTTTAGAAGACACCAGTGTCATGCGCCTACGCTTCACGGTTTCTCAAACCGATATCTCTCGCATTAATGTTGGCCAGGCTATCGACATCTTTGTTGATGCTTACCCAGAAAAACCGTTTGAAGGCTCTATCAGTGCTATTGAACCTGCAGTAAGCATCCAAAGTGGTCTTATCCAAGTTCAAGCGGATATTCCAAACAATGATGGCAAGCTTCGCAGTGGCATGTTCGCTCGCGCTAACATCATTCTTCCTAAACTAGAGAACCAAGTAACCCTGCCGCAAACGGCGATTACTTTCACTCTATACGGTGACAATGTTTACATCCTAACGGAAGAAGACGGCGTTCAACGTGTTGCTCAACATGTTGTGAAAGTTGGTGAACGTACAGCAGATATCGCACATATCCTTGAAGGCGTTAAAGCTGGCGATACGGTTGTAACTTCTGGCCAAGTACGTCTGAGTAACGGTGCCAAAGTTAAGATCGTAGAAAGTGATTCAATCACTCCACCATCTGAAACACCTAAGCTGTAACTGGAGGCCCAATGCGCTTTACTGATGTTTTTATTAAACGTCCAGTTCTAGCGGTATCCATCAGCTTTTTGATTGCGTTGCTTGGCTTACAAGCAATCTTCAAAATGCAGGTGCGTGAATACCCTGAAATGACGAATACCGTCGTAACCGTAACTACGAGTTACTACGGTGCAAGTGCCGATCTTATCCAAGGCTTTATCACCCAGCCCCTCGAGCAGGCTGTGGCCCAAGCGGATAACATCGACTATATGACTTCTTCTTCTGTACTCGGTAGCTCGACGATTACCGTGAACATGAAGTTGAACACAGACCCGAATGCGGCGCTGTCTGACATACTGGCCAAGACTAACTCGGTACGTTCTCAGCTTCCTAAAGAAGCCGAAGATCCAACCGTAACTATGTCTACCGGTTCAACAACGGCGGTACTCTACATTGGTTTTACCAGTGATGAGTTGGTGTCGAGCCAAATTACCGACTATCTAGAGCGAGTAATCAACCCGCAACTATTTACGGTAAATGGCGTATCTAAAGTTGACCTATATGGTGGTATGAAATACGCACTACGCGTGTGGCTAGACCCAGCTAAAATGGCAGCAGTAAACCTTACCGCAACTGACGTAATGGCGGTATTGGATGCGAATAACTACCAATCGGCGACAGGTCAAGCAACAGGTGAGTTTGTTCTTTATAACGGCAGTGCCGACACGCAAGTTTCGAACACTGAAGAGCTAGAGAACTTAGTCGTTAGAAGTGGTGAAGGTGAGATTATTCGCCTGTCTGACATCGCTAAGGTTTCTCTAGAGAAAAGCCACGATATTTACCGTGCAAGTGCCAACGGCCAAGAAGCGGTAGTTGCAGCAATTAATGCAGCACCAAGTGCAAACCCAATCAACATTGCCGCTGATGTACTTGAACTTCTCCCTCAGTTAGAGAAGAACTTGCCAAGTAACATTTCCATGAACGTGATGTATGACTCGACAATTGCGATTAACGAATCGATTCAAGAGGTTATAAAAACCATCCTTGAAGCTGCATTAATCGTATTGATCGTAATTACTCTGTTCTTAGGTTCGTTCCGTGCTGTACTGATCCCTATCGTTACTATCCCACTATCTTTGATTGGTGTGGCAATGGTAATGCAGGCAATGGGCTTCTCTTGGAACCTGATGACACTACTGGCAATGGTGCTCGCCATCGGTCTGGTGGTAGATGATGCGATCGTGGTACTGGAAAACGTCGACCGACATATTAAGCTCGGGGAGTCACCTTTCCGTGCTGCGATCATCGGTACTCGTGAAATTGCGGTTCCTGTTATCGCAATGACCCTAACGCTAGGCGCAGTATACGCTCCAATCGCGATGATGGGTGGTATCACGGGCTCACTATTTAAAGAGTTTGCATTAACTCTAGCGGGTTCTGTTTTTGTATCAGGTATCGTGGCACTAACACTATCACCAATGATGTGTTCTAAAATGCTAAAAGCTCATGCTGAGCCAAGCAAGTTTGAACAGAAAGTACATAGCGTACTGGATGGCATGACGAACCGTTATGAGCGCATGCTTAGCGCGGTAATGAACCATCGCCCAGTATTCATTGGCTTTGCGGTGATCGTATTTGCAAGCTTACCAATGCTATTTAAGTTCATTCCAAGTGAGTTAGCACCTTCAGAAGATAAAGGTGTGATCATGTTGATGGGTACGGCGCCGTCGAACGCGAACTTAGACTTCATGCAAAATACCATGAACGACGTAAATAAGGTTCTGTCTGATCAGCCAGAAGTAGCTTACGCGCAGGTGTTCACAGGTGTTCCTAATGCAAACCAAGCGTTTGGTATTGCATCTATGGTGCCTTGGAGTGAGCGTGAAGCAAGTCAATCTGACGTAGCAACCCGCGTTGGTAGTTTGGTGAAAGATGTTCCTGGAATGGCAGTTACTGCATTCCAAATGCCAGAGCTACCAGGTGCAGGTTCAGGTCTTCCAATTCAGTTTGTTATCACAACGCCAAACAGTTTTGAGAGCCTGTTCCAAATCACCACTGATATCTTGACTGATGTAGCGACAAACCCGCTGTTCGTATACTCGGATCTCGATCTGAACTATGACTCAGCAACGATGAAAGTACACATCGACAAAGACAAAGCGGGCGCATACGGCGTGACCATGCAAGATATCGGTATCACGCTTGGTACCATGATGTCAGATGGCTACGTAAACCGTATCGACTTGAATGGTCGTTCTTACGAGGTTATCCCTCAAGTTGAACGTAAATTCCGTTTGAACCCAGAATCGATGAATAACTACTACGTACGTGCTGCGGACGGTAATGCTGTACCACTTGGCAGTTTGATTACGATTGATGTTGTGGCAGAGCCTCGTTCTCTTCCTCACTTCAACCAATTGAACTCAGCTACGATTGGTGCGGTACCTGCTCCAGGCGCTGCAATGGGTGATGCAATTGCGTGGTTTGAAGACACGGCGGCGAATAAGCTACCAAGTGGCTATAACCACGATTACATGGGTGAAGCACGTCAATACGTAACTGAAGGTAGCGCGCTTTACGCGACCTTTGGTTTAGCACTGGCTATCATCTTCTTGGTACTGGCGATTCAATTCGAATCTCTTAAAGATCCATTGGTTATCATGGTATCTGTGCCACTTGCGATCTGTGGTGCCCTAATCGCTCTGGCTTGGGGTGCGGCAACGATGAATATCTACTCACAAGTAGGTTTAATCACCTTGGTCGGCCTGATTACCAAGCACGGTATCTTGATCTGTGAAGTTGCAAAAGAGGAACAGTTGCATCATCACAAGACTCGTATTGAAGCAGTAATGGAAGCTGCGAAGGTTCGTCTTCGTCCGATTCTAATGACAACAGCTGCGATGATCGCCGGCCTAATCCCACTGATGTACGCAAGTGGTGCGGGTGCGGCTCAGCGCTTTAGTATTGGTATCGTAATCGTAGCTGGTCTGGCGATTGGTACTATCTTCACGCTATTTGTACTGCCAGTGATTTACAGCTACTTGGCTGAAAAACACAAACCTCTACCTGTATTTGTTGAAGACAAAGACCTAGAAAAGCTAGCTCGCGTCGATGAAGCAAAAGCAGCACACAGAGAATTAGCTGATAATAAGTAATCGCTAAGTCGTATTAACAATAAAAAGGCTACTTCGGTGGCCTTTTTTTATACGCCATAGGCGACATCTCAAGTGTGATTAAATAGAATAGTGGTAAATATTCAGGAGTTTTAATTGATATGTTTGATCCAAAAAAACTAGAGCAGATTGCTAAGCAGATTCACGATTCTATGCCTCAACCAGTAAAAGAGCTTGGTTCAGACGTAGATCAAAAAGTTCGCCAGGTTATCCAAGGCCAACTAAACAAGCTAGACGTTGTGAGCCGTGAAGAATTTGATGTTCAAACACAAGTACTGCTTCGCACTCGCCAGAAGCTAACTGAAATGGAACAAAAGCTAGCTGATTTAGAAGCAAAGCTTTCAGACAAATAATAGCTCGTTTCCATCAGTTCAAGTTCGAATAAAGGCTTACCTTCGGGTAAGCCTTTATTTTTCCTCGACCTATCAAAACTTTACAAGCAAATAGTTGCGGGCATAAAAAAGCCCCGAACAAATGTTCAGGGCTATCTTTATCCAGTTATGAGCAGAATATTAACCGCCTACAGCGATACGCTTCATGTCGCTCATGTAGCTACGTAGCTCTTCACCAATGTATTCTACAGGGTGGTTACGAATAGCTTCGTTTACTTCAATTAGCTTAGCGTTATCAACTTGGTTAGATGTTTCACCTAGACCACGGCCAATTACGTCTGTTGCAACTGAAGGCATGAACTTCTCACGTAGTAGCGGTGTTGCTACGTTAGCGAATAGGTAGTTACCGTACTCAGCAGTATCAGAAATTACAACGTTCATTTCGTAAAGACGCTTACGAGCAACCGTGTTTGCAATTAGTGGAAGCTCATGTAGAGATTCGTAGTAAGCAGACTCGTCGATGATGCCTGATGCCGTCATAGCTTCGAATGCTAGCTCAACACCGGCACGAACCATAGCAACCATTAGGATACCGTTGTCGAAATACTCTTGCTCTGAGATTTCTACGTCAGAAGCTGGGTAATTTTCGAATGCCGTTTCGCCTGTCTCTTCACGCCAGCCTAGTAGGTTCACGTCATCGTTCGCCCAGTCGGCCATCATTGTGCTAGAGAAGTGACCAGAGATGATGTCATCCATGTGCTTGTTGTAAAGCGGACGCATTAGGTCTTTAAGCTCTTCAGAAAGCTCAAACGCTTTAACTTTAGCTGGGTTAGATAGACGGTCCATCATGTGAGTTACGCCACCAAACTTCAGTGCTTCAGTGATCGTTTCCCAACCGTATTGTAGAAGTTTGCCTGCGTAGCCCGGTTCGATGCCATCAGCAATCATCTTCTCGTACGATACGATAGAACCTGCTTGTAGCATGCCACAAAGGATAGTTTGCTCGCCCATAAGGTCAGATTTAACTTCCGCTACGAAAGAAGACTCTAGGCAACCAGCACGGTGACCACCAGTACCTGCTGCCCAAGCTTTAGCGATATCCCAACCTTCGCCCTTAGGGTCGTTTTCTGGGTGAACAGCGATCAGTGTTGGAACACCAAAGCCACGCTTGTACTCTTCACGTACTTCAGAACCAGGACATTTAGGTGCAACCATTACAACCGTAAGATCATCACGTAGTTGCATGCCTTCTTCAACAACGTTAAAACCGTGAGAGTAACCAAGAGCAGCTCCTTGCTTCATTAGAGGCATTACTGTTTCAACAACGTTTGTGTGTTGCTTATCAGGAGTAAGGTTGATTACTAGGTCTGCTTGAGGGATTAGCGTTTCGTAGCTACCCACAACAAAGCCGTTTTCATCAGCATTTTTGAATGATTGACGCTTTTCATCTATTGCTGCTTGGCGTAGAGCGTAAGATACGTCTAGACCAGAATCACGCATGTTTAGACCTTGGTTTAGGCCTTGAGCACCACAACCAACAATTACGATTTTCTTACCTTCAAGATACTCAGCTTCTGTCGCGAATTCTTCACGATCCATAAAGCGGCAACGACCCAATTGGTCAAGTTGTTCACGAAGGTTTAATGTATTGAAATAGTTAGCCATTCTAGGGCACTCCTTTAAAAATAAGTCCGTAAGGTCGATATCTCTCTATCGAATGACTTCATACTAAAACAGACACTCCGTTGCTGAAAGTGATATATTCACAATTAGTTATTGCAATAAATGCAACATGGAAACGATCGCAGAACATGAACATAAAATCTCTACAATTATTTATACATTTATGTGATAGCAAGAGTTTCAGCAAAACCGCTGCTGCTATGCACGTCAGTCCTTCAGCGCTGAGTCGTCAGGTACAAAAACTAGAAGAGGAGACGGGGCAAGAATTGCTTATCAGAGATAACCGCAGCGTTGATCTCACCCCAGCAGGCAAACACCTATTACCTGTTGCATTGAGCATTGTTGGAGAGTGGCAGCAATATAACCTTCATCTAAAGGGTGGAGAGCAGGAACTTAAAGGAGAAATTCGTATATTTTGCTCAGTAACGGCTAGTTATAGTCATCTTCCTGAGCTAATAACTGAATTCAGGGCAATTCATCCCTATATTGAATTCAAGCTATCTACTGGTGACCCAGCCCAATCCATCGATAAAATATTGAATGATGAGGCGGATATCGCGATCTCAGCGAAGCCAGATATCCTGCCTTCAAGGTTAGAGTTCGAGACCATCAGCGATATTCCACTGTCAGTCATCATTCCATCTGGCGTGAGTAGCTTTAGCCAGCAACTGCAATCAGATAAGCCCAACTGGAATGAAGTACCCTTTATCATCCCGGAAGCAGGGACAGCCCGAGAACGTGCAAACGCATGGTTCAAAAAGATGAAGATAAAGCCGAACATTTATGCTCAAGTTTCAGGGCATGAAGCGATCGTCAGTATGGTTGCTCTTGGTTGTGGAGTGGGTATTGCACCAGATGTCGTCATCAACAACAGTCCTGTACGAGACAAAGTAGACCGCTTAAAGATAGAGCCAATCAAACCATTTGAGTTAGGTGTGTGTTGTAAGCGCTCTCAGCTAGATAACCCTCTAATAAGAGCATTCTGGCAAGTTGCAGAGGGCAAATATTTAACAGACTAGCAATAATAAGGTTCAAGTAAACAAAAAGAGAAGGGCACGTCAGTGCTCTTCTCTTTTTGTTTATATTACATATAAGAAAAAAGCCCGCTGATTTCTCAGCGGGCTTTTCAATGGTGGTGGAGGGATAGGGATTTGAACCCTAGAACCGCTATTAACGGTTGCCGGTTTTCAAGACCGGTGCTTTCGACCACTCAGCCATCCCT
>NZ_JAKMZC010000015.1:0-137874 GCF_029890535.1 Vibrio sp. S/42/10
AGCAGTTACCTTAAATTCCGTAAGATATTGTTGAGTTTTTTTACCTGATTTATAAGCTGGCATAATCACCTCCAATTACAATTGAAGGTGTCCATTAGATCGGGTCAACTACAGAATCACTCTTAAACAGTTTGTTATGTTTGTTCTCCTGATACACAACGGTACTTATTGTATACCTTTTCCGCTTCTTCAAGAGCTTTACTTAACTCTACCGATGTCGAGTCAGATATTTTGTCTTCAAATGCAGTTAGCTTGCTTGAGTGAAACAAATCAGACGAATAACCAACTATATGATGAGCAGGTTCTTCACGAGCGTTTCGTACAAGCTCAAAACGAGCGAGACCAGCATTTATATGAGTATTCAAAATAGCATCAGCGTCGTATGAGTAGCTCAACTTACCATTAATTGTATCGAGTGTTGCGTCTGTAGAAACATGAGAACTATGGTATGAAAAGTCGTCTCTATAAACACGACCTCTAACTTTTAGAAGTGATAGATCTTGCTCAAAAGTTTCAACAAGATAACGAATATTTTTATTGTGACCAACAAAGAACCCTACCCAAGTGCCTTCCATATAGCTAGCACCAAGAATGAATTTTTTGATGAGCTTAACCTTACGAAATATAGTCAAAAATATCGTATTTACTACCCTATAAATACCCAACGTAAAGACACCTGCAACAGCTACGGATGCAACTGGATATTTCGATACTATTTGTAAAGAAAGACTCCATACGGAAAACACTATCAGCGTTGTTGCCGACGTAACTAAAGAATGAAACTTAATTTCTGGACTCATAACTGCTTAATATTTCTCCGAAAAACATAACAGCTATATTAGACAGAAAAATTCTGCATTTAAATACAGAATCATTCTATCTAGTTTCATATGGTCAGAACTCTACCATGATTAATCACCGCATTTCAGTGACTTAAAACATAGATAAACTCATTGAATGATAAAATGCAGAATATTTCTATATAGTATGAATTTCGTAAAACTTACAGAAACCTGTATATAATCACAGTTATCTTACATGCCCCAAACAAAAAAAAGCCTGCCATCTATGTGAACATAAATGGCAGGCTTTTAGCGTTAGTTAAGGTTGTGAGTAGCTAGCTTACGCGGCTTCGAATGCGAGGGCTTTCTTCTCTACTTGGCGAAAGATCAGCGTTAATACACCGTTCACGGCTAAGTAGAATGCGCCAGCAATACCGAACACGGTGAGCGTGTCGTAGGTTTGGCCGTTGATACGCTGAGCGTAGCCCATCAAATCCATGATGGTGATGGTGCTTGCCAGTGAGGTGCCTTTGAAGACTAAAATCACTTCGTTTGAATAAGCAGGAACCGCGCGGCGCAGTGCGTATGGCAGTAACACTTTAAGCGTTGCGATTTTGTCCATACCTAGCGCACGACATGCTTCCCATTGCCCAGCAGGAATCGCGTTGAATGCGCCTCTGAATAGTAGCGTGCTGTACGCTGCGGTGTTCAAAGCTAATGCTAACATCGCGCAGAACCAAGGTTGGCTTAACCATGTCCACAGGAAGCTTTCACGAATCCAATCGAATTGACCCGGGCCGTAATACACCAAGAAGATTTGAACCAATAATGGTGTGCCGGTGAACAGCGTAATGATGCCACGAGTTAACCAGTGAATCGCAGGTATTCTTAAGATTAACGTTACTGTCATCAGCAATGACAAAATACAACCAACAAGCAATGAAGCACCTGTCAGTTGAAGACTGGTCGCCAAGCCTTCAAGCATTTGAGAGAGGTATTGTTGATTCATGCCATTGCCCCTTTGCTACCCAAACCTTGAATAGAGAACTTACCATCAATCACTTTTACTAATCTTTGTGTGATTAAAGTGATGACCAAGTAGATTGCTGCTGCTGTCGCGTACCAAGTGAATGCTTCGTGCGTTGCTGCAGATGTTAATTGTGCTTGTTTCAATAGATCGGTTACGCCAATCAGTGAAACCAATGCGGTGTCTTTTAATAGAACCAACCATTGGTTCGTTAAACCTGGTAGTGCGTGTCTTACTGCTTGTGGCAATACAACTCTGAAGAAGGCGCGAGATTGAGGAATACCCAATGCACTCGCCGCTTCTCTCTGCCCTTTACTTACTGCTTTCAATGCACCACGAATGGTTTGTGAAGCGTAAGAAGCGAAGATAAGTGACAGTGCAACAACTCCAGATAAGAACGGGCTAACTTCAACAAAATCACCAGTGATCATAAAAAGCACTTGTGTTGAGCCAAAGTAGATAAACAGAACCACCAAAATTTCTGGTAGACCACGTACGATAGTCACGAACGCGGTTGTCGGCCATTTGATTGCAATACGACGAGACATTTCACCGCCAGCAAACAGTACCGCTAAAACTAATCCGACCAATAGACTTACGAACGCAAGCTGAACTGTCATCCAGCTTGCTTCGACGAGCCCTAAAGAGTAACCCGTTAACTGCATATTACTTACCGAAGTACTTGTTGAAAATCTTGTCGTATTCGCCGTTCGCTTTCACGGCTGCAAGTGCTGTGTTCAGCTGGTCTACAAGTTCTTGATTGCTCTTGTTTACTGCGATACCAAAGCCGTTACCGAAGTACTCTTGGTTTGTTACTTGGTCGCCAACGTACGTTAGGTTGTCTTGCTTCTTGAACCATTCTGCTACAACGGCTGTGTCACCGAATACAGAATCGATACGACCGTTTTTCATGTCAATGAATGCATCTTGGTAGCTTGAGTAAGGTACCGCTGTTACACCCGTCATTTGCTCAAGTAGGAAGCTCTGGTGAGTAGAACCGTTTTGAACACCAACACGCTTACCTTCTAATGCCGCTTGGTCTGCTACTTTGCCTTCGATAGAGATGAACGCTGCAGAGTTGTCGTAGTACGCATCAGAGAAGTTCACTTGTTGAAGACGCGCTTCAGTGATGTCCATTGCTGAGATAGCTGCATCGTAACGTTTGAACTTAAGAGCCGGGATCAAGCTATCGAATGCTTGGTTGTGGAAAGTACAGGTTGCTTTCAATTCTTCACAAAGTGCGTTTGCTAGGTCTACGTCAAAACCTTGAATTTGGTTGTTCTCATCCATGTACTCGAATGGTGCGTAAGTTGCTTCCATTGCGAATTTGATTTCTTCTTGCGCCGCTGCGTTGAAAGAAGCAAGGCCGATAAGTGAAGCTAGTAGAATCTTTTTCATTTTGTTACTCCGAATACTGTTAGATAGTGGCCTGTGGCCATTCTTATAATTTGATTGTTTTTTCTAAATGTTATTTTTGAACGAAATCATCTTGTTTTAGCTGAATCTAATGAGTTAAATACTCGGCAAACTCAGGTGTCTGCGGATTAACGAATGAATCGCTGGTGCCGTGTTCGACGATGTACCCTTTCTCTAGGTACAGAACGTGGCTAGCAATCTTCTTCGCGAAATCGACTTCATGCGTCACGACCACTTGGGTAATGCCAGTTCCACTCAATTCTTTAATAATGCTCACGACTTGGTTAGTAATCTCAGGATCAAGCGCTGCCGTTGGTTCATCAAACAGCAGCACGTCTGGCTTCATCATCAATGCACGTGCAATCGCGACACGCTGTTGTTGGCCGCCAGAGAGTTGAAGTGGCCAAGCGTCTGCTTTGTCTGCAAGCTGTAACGTGGTTAATACCGTTTTCGCTTGTTTAATGGCTTCTTGTTTGTCTAAGCCTGCAACCTTGGTCGGGGCTTCAATTAAGTTCTCCATTACCGTCATGTGTGGCCATAAGTTGTATTGCTGGAACACCATGCCGACTTTACGACGTAATTTTAGACCCTGTTTTTCTTGGATCTGACCTGCAAAATCGAATTGCTCGTTCGCAATGTCTAATTCGCCGTTGTCCGCGATTTCCAGTAGGTTCAAAACACGCAGTAGTGAACTCTTGCCTGCACCACTTGGGCCAAGCAGTACCAAGGTTTCGCCGCTTTCACAGTTAAAACTGATGTCGTGAAGAACTTGGGTATCACCGTATGATTTGTTGATGCTCTTTACTTGAATACTCATGCCACAATACTGCATTAATTGTCATTTGTTGGTTATTCTATTCAAACTGAAGTTTTATGCAAGATAAATGTATAAAAAACTATTTTGTTGAATTTATGTAACAAATATTTCGCAAAAAACAGTCTCAATGACTGGTCATACATCTATAAATCGCAACTCGTTGATTAAGGTGAAGAACGGGACAAATAGCAAACGTTTTACTCATGTTCTATAAATCACAGTTCAGTATCAACTCAATGAATACACTCTTATATTCGCGTCAATTTGCCTGCATAAAAATCAGGGATAAATAACCAGTTGGGATGCCTAACCTAAGTACTAGGTAATGCTTAATTTTTCTTTTAGTTTCCTCGCTCCTATTCACTTTACGTATATGAAATATTGGAAATTGAGTTTCCTAGGGAGCGCCACGCGGCAATAAATGCTTTAATGGCTCGTACTTACCAACAACGAATCGTTATCTACAAAAGATATTTGCCCAGAACAAGTACTAACGAATAACGAGTATTTGTTAGCAACAGATAAGCACCAGCGACAAGTCATCATTCTTAAAGCGACAACACACTAAGGCCGTCATATGCAAAACGATGTCTCTTCTACGTTCGACTCAAACCAACAACAGACTCAGCGATCGACTCGACAAGCACCAGAACCCAAACCTGAGAAAAAAAGCCTCAGTATTTTGTTTGAACTGAGTAAATTCATTCAGCCTTATAAAGGTCGTGTTATTGCAGCGTTGATCGCGTTGATCTTCACTGCGAGCTTAACCCTTTCGGTCGGACACGGTATTCGTCTTCTTATCGACCAAGGTTTTAGCCAACAATCACTCTCAGATTTAGGCAGCGCAATTCAGTTCATCATGGTGGTCGTGGTATTAATCTCGATTGGTACCTTTTTCCGCTTTTATTTGGTCTCTTCTGTTGGGGAGCGTGTGAGTGCGGATATTCGCCTATCGGTTTTCAACCACGTTGTGACGCTGCACCCGAGTTACTTCGAAACCAATGGCAGTGGAGACATCATGTCGCGTATCACAACCGACACAACTCTGCTTCAAAGCATCATTGGTTCGTCATTTTCTATGGCGATGCGAAGCGCGCTAATGTGTATTGGCGCAATCATCATGTTGTTTGCGACCAACATTAAGCTAACGCTGATCGTGTTGGCCTCTGTTCCGTTTATCTTGATCCCGATTTTGGTATACGGACGACGTGTGAGAGCTCTCTCGCGCCAAAGCCAGGATTCGATGTCTGACGTGGGCTCTTATGCTGGCGAAGCGATTGAACACATCAAAACAGTGCAAAGCTACAGCCGAGAAGCACAGGAGAAAGCATCATTCGCAATTGAAGTAGAAAAGGCTTACGAAATTGGTCGCCAACGCGTAAAGCAGCGTGCGATTCTTATCTCTGGTGTGATTGTTATCGTGTTCAGTGCGATTGCAGGCATGCTTTGGGTTGGCGGCAGTGATGTTATTAACGGCACTATGTCGGCGGGTGATCTGGCTGCATTTGTCTTCTATGCGATCATGGTTGCTTCATCGCTAGGTACGATTTCTGAAGTGATGGGTGAATTGCAACGTGCGGCAGGCGCAACAGAGCGTTTGATCGAGATTCTACAAGTTGAAAGCCACATTGTTGCGCCTGTAGAAAACCCAACGTCACTGGATAACGTGACACCAGAAGTCGCTTTTGATGATGTGACCTTCTGTTACCCATCAAGGCCGGACCAGCCCGCAACAAGCAACCTCACGCTTACTGCCCATGAAGGCAGAGTATTGGCATTGGTTGGCCCGTCTGGCGCAGGTAAAACCACCCTATTCGAACTGTTGCAACGTTTCTACGACCCACAAGTAGGTAAAGTGACGTTAGGCGGTATTGAACTGAATCAGTTTGATCCGAACGAATTAAGAAAGCAGATGGCGTTAGTTCCTCAGCAACCCGCCCTGTTCAGTAACGATGTGTTCCATAACATCCGATACGGAAACCCAGAAGCAACGGACGAGCAAGTTATCGAGGCGGCGAAAAAAGCGCATGCGCACGAGTTCATTCAGAACTTACCTGAAGGCTATCACAGCTTTCTTGGTGAACGTGGCGTGAGATTGTCTGGCGGTCAGCGTCAGCGTATTGCCATCGCACGAGCCATCTTAAAAGATCCGAATATTCTATTATTGGATGAAGCAACCAGTGCGCTAGACAGCGAAAGTGAACATCATGTTCAACAAGCTTTGGAAGAATTAATGCGTGGCAGAACGACCATCATTATCGCGCACCGTTTATCAACAATTAAACACGCCGACCAAATTGCAGTACTCGATAAAGGACAGCTAGTAGACATCGGCGACCACCAGTCGCTCATCAATAGCTGCGAATTGTACCAACGCTTGGTTGAGCTGCAATTCAAACACCTTAGTCGATAAGTTATAGATCAAAGACGCTTAAATCATTAAGTAAACTAGGGGCTAGTCATTAAGTCATGGAAGACTAAGTCCCTGACATTATGTGGTTTCAAGCTTCAAAAACTTAAATCACACGTGTTGCAGTTTTGTTAATTTAACGGTAGGGTTTTTATTCCAATAACAACTTATCCCGATGAAGGGTAAGTAAATAACAATAAGAGAGTTCGCATGGAAGCACTATTATCTGACTACCCGGTAGTAACAGAAATCCCTGTCGCTTGGGGAGAAATGGACGCACTCAATCACGTTAATAACGCCGTATATTTTCGCTATTTCGAAACCGCTCGCTTAGACTTTTTCAAGCACGTCGAGCTGATGGAAGAGATGGCGATTACCAAAGTTGGCCCTGTTCTTGGCGACACTTATTGTAAATATTTCCGCCCGGTCACTTATCCAGACACGCTGATGATTGGTTCTCGTGTTACAGACATTCAAGACGACCGATTCACCATGGAATACGCGATTGTCAGTAAGGCTCAACAGAAACTGACGACAGTTGGTACTGCGACCATCGTGATGTTTGATTTTGCTTCAAACCAAAAAGCCCTGCTCTCGTTGCGCTTAACCAATGAAATCGAGAAGATGAACACATTAAAGAGTCCATGCTTTAAACAGGAAGCGGTGACGGAATAACGCATTCGCCGATTAAGAATACTCAGATACAAAAAAGCCACTCGATTGAGTGGCTTTTTGTTTGGTCTTCTGGACTTATAAGCTTTTAGCTATAAACGTTGGAGCTTATAGACCTTTAATCCTATAAACCTTGAACGTATTGAGCGTTAGTACGAATTTCGACTAGCTGCTCTAGGTTCTGTTGTGAACCATCAACGCCATCAATCAAACCTTGGAAGTGTTTAATCAGCTCTACTTTGTCTTGTACTTCTTTAGAACCTGCACCGATGTTGGTTAGGTCGATGAAGAACTCGTCGAACAGGCCCGAGAAATCCGTTACAGCGTCATGGTTTAAGAACTGCTCGTGGTTGTAAATGCTTGGGTAGCCACCCTTCTGCTTATCAACCGCGAAAGAGATGCCTTTAACGTTAGTAATCGTGGTCGCTTTCTCACATTTCAACATGCAACCCGCTTCGATGCTTGGCTTGTTACAACCGACGGTTCTTTGGAAGAAACACTGACGGCTAGTCATCATCAAGATTGGGTGGTAGATGCTGTAGAACAGTTTGAAGTTCTCTGGGCGGCGAATATGACGAATCTGACCTTTGTTGATCTCGTTCGAAATGAATGCGCCTGCACAGTTAAGCTCTTCTTTCAGAGTAACCAGTGCGTGAGAGTTGGTTGTGTTCATGAACGGGCCGGCAACCCACTCAATACCCATCTCGTAAGCTTTGTAAGCAATACCCGTGTTGTTGGTCACGATGCGAGCTGGCTTGATCTCTACAAGAATACGAACAGCTTCGTCGTAGTCTTTACCGATCAATACTGCAGGGAACCAAGGGATCAAACGTGGGTTTTCGGCCAAGATATCGATGTACTTGTTGCAACGCTTCTTGAAGCTTTCCGGCAGTTTGAAGTAAACATCTGCGTCAGTCACATCACATAGGTGCAAGTCTTCCACATCCGCGATAAGCATCGACATAGTCGGCTTCTCATTCACTTTAGGGTGCTGAGGCAGTGCTGGCACTTCAACGTGCTTAATTACTTCTACAGAACCGTTCAGAATGAAGTCGATTTCATCTTTAAGATTGGACACTTCTTTCAAAGGAACAATCAGGCCAGCATCAAGGTTATCGAAGTTGTAGCTTTCTAGTGTATGAACCGCACTCTTCACAGTTTTAAAACGCTTCTCAAGTAGCTCTTGATCGATCGCCTTCTCACTTGCCGCTATCAATAACGATTTAGATTGAACCGTAAAGTTCTCTTTTGATGTGTTCACTGTCACCGTGAATGGTTGACCAAGCTTCGCGCTAAACGACAATGACACGGGTGTTTTACGAATATCAAGGAACTCGATCTTGTCGCGCATTTCGCTGCCTAGCGCATTCTTAGCTTCGTAAAGATCGCTGGTCACTTCTTGAATTTGCACAACAGAGATTTCATTGTTCTCTTTCGTCGCTTTATCAACGGCGTAGTTCATGCTGTTGTCACGCGGGTTATCGATGAACATGTCTTTCGTTAGGTTCCCCTTAAGGAAAGAGTTGGTGAAATCACGGTTGAATACTTTGTGCAGGTTCGAATCATCTTCGATCAACAAACCACTTTCTACAAAGCTATCAATCTGTTTGCGCCACGTATCTACTACTGTGTATACGTAGTGTGCACCTTTAATACGGCCTTCTACTTTCAACGAGTCAACTTTTGCGTCAACCAGTTCAGGTAGGTCGTAGTAAGCGGAGTTATCTTTCAAGTTAAGTGGGAACTTGTTGCCCGCATTGGTGATTTCGTATTCATCACGACACGCTTGGCTACAACGGCCACGGTTACCTGAGTTACCCACACTTACAGAGCTTGAGTAACATTGACCAGAGAATGCGATACACAAAGCACCGTGTACGAACACTTCGGTTAGTACATCGTGATCGTGTGCTACTTCTGTCAGCATCTTGATTTCAGGTAGGTTCAACTCTCGAGACAAGTTAACGCGTGTTGCGCCAATTTTAGACAAAAACTTAATCTGGCCTTCGTTGTGCGTTGTTAACTGAGTCGACGCGTGAACATCTAATGATGGGTAATGCTTTTTCACCAAATCGAACAAACCAAGATCTTGAACGATGATGCCGTCTAGTTTGGTGTTCACTAATTGATTTAGCAGTTTAGTGATGCTCTTAATTTCATGTTCCAGCAGCACAACGTTAAGAGTCAGAAACACTTCACAGCCATATTCATGAGCAAGGCGAATCACACCATTCAACTCATCTAACGACAGGTTAGAGGCTCTGTTACGAGCGTTGAAGGTGTCTAAACCGCAATAAACTGCATTGGCACCGGCCACGATAGCTGCTTTAATCGCCTCTACATCGCCACCTGGGGCTAATAACTCAATCTTTCTGCTCATTTTTGAAGTCGCTCACTTACTTATAATTTTTAAGCCGCGTATTCTACCTACATCACGATCTCTTTACCACCTAACAACACTTTTCAAACTAAATGACCTCAATAATGCCAAACGAATCCGATTTACCTATCCTTTATTCTTTACGTCGCTGCCCTTACGCAATGCGCGGACGAATGGGCATCGCACTATCACAGCAAAAAGTGTTACTCAGGGAAATCATTACCAAAGACAAGCCTAGCGAACTATTAACCAGTTCGCCAAAAGGTACCGTTCCGGTCTTGGTGTTGCCAAATGGACACATCATTGAACAAAGCATAGATGTCATGAACTGGGCTCTTCAACAAAACGATCCTCAAGATCTTCTTCGTTCAAGTAATCCAACACTGAGCGAACAAGTCCACCAGCTCATCAAAACCAACGATGAAGATTTTATTGGCCACTTAGAAAAGTATCGCGCGTCGGTTCGTTATCGAAACATCGATGTTGAACAACGCCGACAAGCCTGCGAAGCGTTCATTAATCAATTAGAAGTGCTACTCACCGATCAGCCCTACTTTTTTGGAGTAACCCCAAGCTTGGCCGATTTTGCGGTAATGCCTTTTGTCAGCCAGTTTGTGCGGGTCGAAAAGAAGTGGTTTGTACAATCTGAATACAAAAACGTAGGACGTTGGTTAAGAGCGCACTTGGAAAGTAAGCTCTACACCCAAGTCATGAAGCAATACCCTTTGTGGAATGAAACCAAGCAAGATTGTGTTTTTGGGTGACTTAAGGGGATTTGGGGTGCTCTAGGGGAATTCAGGGTTAGATAAAGCGTAAGTATTAAGATAATTACGTGACACTGTACCTTCTTTGTAATGAACAGATATTCAAAGGCTTAGCTGGCTCTTTACCGGTAACTACTGTCTCTTAACTGGATACTGCAATCCTTTAACCGGATGTTAGAGTCTAAGTTAAGCCTTTTGTTTATTTTAAACTGATCACTGAATCGCTATCGAAATCTCGACTTCAGTTTCGCCTTTGTAACATTCAAAATCTGTCGTGTAAGTTCGAACATGTGAACAATCAGGTGAATTGAAATACGTCCACACTTCTCCCCATAGATCGATGACCGCTTGAGGAAGTTCACCTTCAGCAGAAAACGTCAGATATTTGCCTGCTTCAATCTTGGTTTCAATAAGATTATTTAAGTCTTGATCCGTTAACGCATTAGCACACGCGATAACATCAAACTCCCCCGTAAAATCAGACTCGTAATTAGTGTAGACACCGTACACTTTTGAATCCGGCGTCAGTTTGGGAAAAGCCTGATCAAAAAAGCCCTGCCACAATTGACCTATCTTCGCTTTAGTTGGGTCAACCTCATCCTGATTAGTGGTTCTTACTGAAAACCCATACGCCTTTACGGCTTCAATCGTTTCTACTTTCATTCGTTTTATTCCTAAGCCAACGATGGTTTGAGCATATTGAATCGATACCTAATCTTCAATCTCTTTGTGACCACACTTCTCACACACTATATGACGAGAAAATTCGTCCATAGATGCGATAAATGGGCCAAGAAACCAACCTTTTATCATGCCTGCCCAAAACTCGCTTCGCTTTTGGTTAGGTTTCTCTGCAAACGCACTCGTCTTTCTGACCAACACCACAACGTGCTGTGTATCTTCTCGGCATGCGGTGCAATAGCATTGTTCTATGGTGTTATTCATTTGAAAGCCTATGACGTTTTGAATGAAATCTGCTGAAAATGAGGGTTGTCGACACAAACTTCTAGTGTGGAAAGGTCTGTGAGTACGACAAGTTGTTCTACACCTTGAATACTGACCTTAATGCACTCTTCACGCCTATCATTGCGTTGAGTATCTAATCCGACACATTCAATCTGCTCGCCAGATTTCAGCGTTAATTTGATTGGGTATCGGTGCATACACACAATCTCAATATAATCGTAATCGTTGCAACTAATCATAATACCCTTCCAATTCATCCACCACGCTAATGCGACATGCCATACTATTCAATATCTTTACAATCAATAAGTTACTCGTATCACAATCGCATTGCCATCATCAGATTATTGAGTAATTTGTTAAATTTAATCTCGTTCTCACCATTCACCTTTCATCTGTGAACGACAATTTAAGGCTTCAAGAATCCTTTCCAATAATGGTACAAACCACCAATGTCTGAAGAACACATTAGCGACATTGCGCCTTTGATTTGTTCTTCGCTCCATTCCCACCATTTCATTTCTAACAAATGAGCCATTTCAGTCTCATTGAAACGATAGCGAATATGACGTGCTGGGTTTGAACCGACAATGGAATAAGGTGCTACGTCTTTCGTAACAACAGCTCTACTTGCGATAATGGCACCGTCACCGACTTTAATGCCACTCATGATCATAGCTTCTGTGCCAATCCAAACGTCATTACCTATCACGGTGTCGCCAGAACGTTCAAAACCATCAACCGCACGTTCGAACTTTTCATCGTCTTGATAGAAGAATGGGAAGGTACTCACCCATTGATTTTGGTGGCCTTGGTTGCCCGCCATCATAAATACAGCACCAGAGCCAATTGAACAGTAACGACCAATAATTAGCTTGTCGATATCAGTTCTATCAGGCAACAAGTAACGTGCACAGTCATCAAAACTGTGATTATGGTAATAGCCTGAATAGTAACTGTGCTCACCGACGATGATATTCGGGTTGGTCACTTGCTCTTTCAGTGATTTACCAACAAACGGACTTTCAAAATAGTTTTTCATGTTTGTACTCTTAGTTTCATTCTTTTAGTTTGGTACTTTTAATGGCCTGTTGATGGTTAACTGAGTTCTCTGAATGTTATGGACGCTGGCCTCTATCGCCCACCTGCAATATCTATAAACGAACCTGTCACATAGGAAGCTTCGTCTGATAATAACCACGCTATTGAGTTCGCAACTTCTTCTGGCGTACCACCACGTTGTAATGGCAATTGTGCCGCTAATCGGTCAACGCGATCAGGTTCTCCACCGTCTGCATGCATTTCGGTATAAATACACCCCGGCCTTACACCATTAACTCGGATATTACGGGACGCTAGCTCAAGCGACAGACCTTTGGTCAATGAATCCATCGCACCTTTCGAAGCAGCATAATCGACATATTCAAATGGTGCACCGGTTCGAGATGCTGCAGAGGATACATTCACAATCGAACCTGCGTCTCCAGCTTGTTTGATAAAGGCTTTACTACATAAAAAGCAGCTCGATACATTCGACTTCATGACCTTTTCAAAGCGGTCTAATTCGATATCAACCAATGCTGATTGGGTAAATAAAATCCCGGCGTTATTAACCAAATGAGTTACAGGGCCTAGTTTATTACGAGCGATCTCAAACAAGGATTTGACGTCTGATTCAACAGACACATCCGCACGTACGCTGATAGCAGTTCCACCCTGTTCACGAATTTCATTAACCAGATCTTCGGCTCTTGTTTCGTTGTGAATAAAGTTAACACATACCGCATAGCCTTTACTGGCCAACAGTTTCGACGTCGCTGCGCCAATGCCTCGGCTCCCGCCCGTTACTATTACTACCTTGTTCAATGAAATCTCCTAATGCTTACTTATTCGACGCGCCTTTATTATTCAACGCAACTTTATTATTCGATGCAAGCTGATTGTTCGATATAGCCTGATTGTTCGTCACAATCTGAACCCACTGTGATCGCCACGCTGGCGCTTCAAATGGATCTGGCCAAAACTCCGTTTGCTTTTGAATCAAGCCATCGACAACCGTGTGAAAAGTAATCACGCGATCTTTCAATACGCTGTCAGTGACCGAGACATCCGTCACCACCGTATCACCTTCACAGACAATCGAGTTGAGCTCGAACTCCCAAACTCCGTTAGCTGGGTATTCAGAATTGATTGCTGTAAAGTTGCTTCGACCAGTCGTCAACTCAGACGACTGAGGCCAATGTCCTTGAAAATCGTCTGCCAACCATTCACTCGCCTTTGCAAAATCATTGGTCCTCATTGCGTCCCAAAAACCAAGTACCACTTGTTTTGGTTTCATTGCTCTTCCTTAATTAGCTCAATGTAGCGAAGTATCTCAATATGATGATTACACGCACTTCCGCTCTGACCGCTAAAAGAACATTCACATCACTGCTTTATCAATTTCAATATATCAGTATAATCCCCCGCTCTATAACGCTCTCCCGTTGGAATAGCGTCATCCCAATTTGTAATGAGTACCCAATGTCGAAACTATTTTTCAAAGGCCGTATCGAGACAAGACAAAATCACGTTCTTGCTGGCTACAACGTAAACCGCGATGTTAAAGCGGGTACTGAAGAGTCACCAATCGCAGTAATGGTTCAAACTGAAGCTCGTAAAGCAGAAGTTGAAGCTCTAGCAGCAAACAGCGCTATCTTTGTAAACATTACAGTAGATGCAAACAAAGAAGAAAACACGCTTGAACTAGATACGCTATTAAACAAGCCAAAAACGATGACGTTTGAAAAAACACCTAATCGTAACGATCCATGTTCATGTGGTAGCGGCAAGAAATACAAGAAGTGCTGTGCTTAAGCGTTCTGAATTTCAATAACCAAGACTATGATTGAGATTAGCGATTAAAAGACGGGTAGATCACAAGATCTGCCTGTTTTTTTATGTCCTTTTTATAATAAACACTTTGTTTATTGTTCGACTTTGGCACAACATTTGTCTAGAACTCTAAACTGAGTAACCAAGAAACTAGCCATCAAAAGACGTTAATCAAGGTTATCGGGAGTACGTAAATTAGTACCACACTTTGTGCATTTGTAGTCACCAGTTCCACCACTTGAGGCTAACGACGATAAAATCAGTCCAAGCAATCCAGGTTTCTTTGCTTCTTGAGGTGCTTTTTGAACTTGGTTACTAAACATGGTGTATTTATGACGAGTCAGTACTTTGCAATTACAGCAAAATGCTCTGGTTTCTTCACTCCCGTACATGTCGGAGTATTCGTTTAATCGTTTACTTATGTTGTTTTAATCGCATTGTGAATGTTGGCCGAAGATCTATGCCAAAGGCATCAATTCAATGGCGGTCCTGACAAAATCGAAATAAGTAGCCATCTGGCGTTTGAACAATGAATTGCTTTTGAATCGCGACACGGTCATCGCATGAGTACGATTTAGACTCTAATGTTAAGTAAATAGACGCTTTAGACTGGTCACTAACTTGTTGATACAAGGTATCGATGTCCGACACATCCCATTGAAAGTTTACCCCTCGCCCAAACGGTACTTCTAGCTTATCTGTAATCCACTTACGACTATCGCCATTAAGCCCTTCGAGCATGACATCGACACCATCCAGAGTCAGATAAGCAAAGGCTTCTTCTGGACGTTCGTATTTAACCGAAAAACCCAACACTTCCACAAAGAATGACTTACTCACCTCTATATCTAAACAATAAAGTTCAGGTACTACTCGTAATGTCATGATGTCCCTATTTCGTTATTCCTGATGACGTGCAAAGTAAAACCTACACTCTATAAGAAACCCACCATATTGGGTGGGCTTCATCGTTCACTTCTTGTCTAAGCAGTTTAACTGAATGGCGTTAAACAAGGTTTCAGGCTCGAAATCATCATTACTTAGCGATTGTCGCTTCCGATAATTTACTCAGCACACCTGATATTTTCTTAATCACCTCATCACAGCCGTTAATAGCATGACGTTCCATCAAGTAATTAGGATCGTTGTAAGACAACCAGACTTTCTTATTCGAATCTTCGGTTACAAGCACTTTCTGTGGTAAATCAATCGCCACATCTTGCTGGCACTGCATCAATGGCGTACCAACCTTAGGGTTTCCAAAAATAATAACTTCGGTTGGTCTCAATTCAAGATCAACACTGCTCGCGTTTTTCTGATGGTCGATTCTTGCGAACAACGTTAAGCCTTTGCTTTTAGCGATACTTTCAAAACGGTCAGCGGTTTCTTTTACCGAGTAATTACTTTGGTACTTAATCAAACCGTCAGAAGCGGCGACTGAAAATGATGCCGCAAGTAAAACGGCGCCTAGTGATAGTAATTTTTTCATTGTTACCTCTGAGAGTTAGCCTAGTTAAACACATCATTTCTAACGCCACTTTAAGGTAAGTAGCACAACCAATACCAGTATAGACACGTTTCAATACTCAATTTGCCCAGAGGCTCACCTTTCTTGTTCATCACTCAGCCCCGTCTAAACCCTTCAATCATAAAAACCACAAGCCTCATCGACACATTAATGCCACGATGTTGTGTTGCATTTTTCACATTCGTATTGTTGCTCTTCTTCAACAAAGAAACTGCTAGAATGAGAGTCTGATTTAAACAGTGTCGTCATCAAGAACTCGATCAACATGCCAAACTTAAATTGCTTCATTTCTGATGCAGAATCGTCAGGTTTGGTTATTGGGAGGTGAGGCGTCAAAGCGTTGCACTTCTCGCAGTTGTACGGGTGTTTAATGTATTTGTTATCAAGCATTTATATAAGTCAATCAACAATATAGTGTAGATTTTATATTATCAACTTATGAATCCTACCCCTAACATCTTATAAATAATTAAGAACGAATAGTGATGCATAGCAAAAATGTGCTGATTCGGACTCAAAACCGATAATTACTTAGTTGACTTCGTTTTTAATCCTTTCATAAGCTTCCCATAAGGCGATGCGATTAGAATCATACTTTAAGAGCTGGCAAGCCTCTTGGTAACAGAACCAACGAAGTTCTGTATGCTCATTCGATGGCCGAGGTTCACTAGATACTTGAAACGGCGCTCTCATCGATGTTCCTTCATCATGCACTTCAATACAAAATCATTTAACTCCGCAACAGTTTTGATTACATGAACTTCTTTCTCAGGCGACTTTCCAAGTAGCTTTAACATAAAGTCATCGTTCCAAAATTTTGGACACAATTTTAGTATTTTGTAGCTTTGTAATGTGCCTTTAAAAATAGAGTTTCCATCAGGCCAACCTTCTGGTTTGACGAATAACCCTTTTAGTAAACGCTTGGTGACGAACCAATAACTGACTGAATACGGCAGGTCGATATACACAAGCGTGTCGGCCTCTTCTAAACGTTGATAGAACAAACTGATCGGCCCTAACCCATCCATGATCCAAGTTTCTGAATTGATTATCTTATCGTGAATGTCTTTAAATACTTCTTTATCGACTAATTCACCACTTGGTTTGTATACCAAGGAATCTAATTGATGAAGTGGCAAATTGGTAACAGAAGCAAGTACTTTGCTTACTGTCGATTTTCCACTGCCTGGCTTACCAAAAACGGCTACTTTTTTCATGTAAACTTCTCCAAGAGTCTATTTCCCCGAAAGATAGATACACAAAACCCACCTTTACGGGTGGGTTGATTAGTCTAGAGCGTATCGAATCCCACCATTCTATGGAATGATGATAATTCGGTAATTAACGTGCTTTTGACTAGTTTTCATACAGTCACTTTCATATATTGGAAGTAACATGTCAATTGGATTCATTTAAAAAATACAGAATGAGCCTAGCGATATTATCAGCTCAACACCCGTTAATAAGCAGCGGAACAATAAAGTTATGCAAACACACAAAAAACCAGAGGTACTAAGCTGGCGATCAAGAAACGGCTTCCTAAGTTCGTGTTTTCCAACTTATTCACTACCGTCGTTTTGGCTGAATCATTATCGATCAGACTACTCGCAGTCACTCCTGCCACATTACTTGGATCACTATATCCAACGGTATGTCCAGTAAATGAAAACAACGTTCCTAACCCAAGGAGAACCAGCATCGTATAAAATGCGTAGTCACTTAAAAAGTGAATAGAGAGATAACCAAACTGCCACTCAAGCACATAAATCGATCCAAACGTGACAAGATTGGAACAGGCAATAAACGCTATTAACTTCTTCAAAATTTTATACCTCAGTGTATTGTTAGTTCTCTGTGAGTTTATTCTGTTCAAGCCACCGTTCTAGTGTGCTGAGCCCATACTTCCGTCGTGCTCTAGCCACCTCAAGAGCAGAGCATAACCCGGTAAATAAACCGAAGAACAAAGAGCAATACACTTGGAATGTTGTGAAACCTTCAAACTGCCAAAATAACAACCACATAAATCCACCCCAAAAAACAGAGCCAAATATAGCTTGAAGAAAAAACAACTTAAACGGGCTTTCAAATACCCGAGGCTTCGCTTCAATACGAAGTAACTTCCACCATAGGTAAAAGTATGGATTCGTTAATTGAGGTTTCACGCCCTTTTCTACCAGTAGGACTCTTACAAACTCCATTTT
This sequence comes from Vibrio sp. S/42/10, assembly GCF_029890535.1. Taxonomy (NCBI): domain Bacteria; kingdom Pseudomonadati; phylum Pseudomonadota; class Gammaproteobacteria; order Vibrionales; family Vibrionaceae; genus Vibrio; species Vibrio sp. S/42/10. The sequence goes on from NZ_JAKMZC010000015.1 coordinate 17,838, forward strand.
CTGCATAAATAATCCTTATCTTGATAACCAATAAACCAGGACGCCTCATTACATCTGAAATAGTAACTAGCGACTCGAGAATCACTTACCATCATTAGTGAGGTAACCCTTATTCGTACACTTCACCTTGGTGTTTTAACCAACCATGAGCATGATTGTTACGAGGGTCTCGATGGGTCCAATGCATCACCCCACCTTTATTGTTCCATTCATACTCTCCGTAAAATTCGACTCTGTCTCCACGTTTTAGATTTGGTATACGTGGTGCCAAATCGATATTATGAGCAACCAATAAGGTCTGTTTACTGGCGAGACGTAGAATGAATTTTTGATGTCGAGAGCCTTTATTATCATCAGGCAGGATTCGATAAACCGTGCCTGATCCGCGAACTTGAATATCACTTTGATTATTTTCATACGCCTGTTTTAATAAGCGATCATTCGCTTTCACATAAACAGACACCAAACAAAACATGGCGAGAAATGTCGCTAAAAACGTCTTCATTACTTGTGTCCTTTAAACTCGAACGCGCTCGGAATTAGGGTGAAAAATAACGTTAAACTTGATGGCCCAAAAGCAGGTGATAAAAAACATGGTCGAGTTTATATAACGAAGTCGCGAATAGCATCACAAACAAAAACCCGAAGTCCAATCCAATAGCACCATTCAAAGGCGAACTCCATGCTCTTGATAAATATAATAAAGTTATATTATATTTATCATCATATGAAACAAGACTACCTTTAGTCAACAGATACAAGTACTGGCTTAAATGGTTACTAATAAAATCAGTATCAGCGGCATAAAATCATCAAGAGGAATGGCCTATACCTTGACCACGTCTATAACGTTTTTGGACGAGAACTTTGCCTTCTCTAACCACCAAACATAGCTAGATTTTTGATACAGCATTTCTTTTTACAATTGAAAATTAATTAGGGTTAAATTTACACTAGGTTCTCCCAACTTCGTGCTTTTCACTACGTGGAAGCTGCGCGTCTAAATCTTCCCAATTGGCTTTTGAAGTAACAAAATTATGTGAAATAGGACGCTCTGAAATATCGGTGTCTAATATGCCTAATCGAAGACGAAGTCTTTTTGGTGATTGGTCATTTGAACTATAAATTGGACTGCCACATGTATTACAAAAGTACTTACGCTTACCCTCACTACTTTCGTAATAAGTGAGAGTGTTGTCTGCATCAGTGAGAATTAGGTTTTCAGCTTCGATAAAACCATTAGTGGCGTAAGCACTGCCGCTCGCTTTGCGACAGAGAGAGCAATGGCAATGAATAATGTTGGAGACACTACCTTTTAGTGACAACTGTATTGAACCGCACAAACAACTTCCCTGGTACATTTGATCTCCTTAACTGAAAGTCCCTAATTCACCCGTGTAATATATGGGTAACGTTGTGACCTAGCCTAACTCATTAGGCCATGAACGAACACTGAATTGGGCCAAAAATGCCACGCATATTGAATCAGTTAAATATATTCATAATGTTAAACGTTGCTGTTACTAGAACTATTAAATGAAAACTGTTGAGCGTTGATACTGTCGTTATAAACAAATAAATGGGACACTACTTGGGTCAGTGATACAAAACTCAAGCATTCCCCAAGGCTGCTCAACAACCTCGGAAACGGTAACTTCAAATTCCGACGCTACATTAGAGTTTTGGATGTGTTGATACCAACTTTTTACGTCTTCAACCAGCAAGTGCATCATGTAATTGTGACAATGCGCAGGTTCATAAAAGTTTTGCAGAAGGAAGGCACAACTGCCGTGTCGTAGATATGAAATATCGTGAAATTCAGACATAACTTCAAAGCCGATTGACTGGTAAAAACGCTTAGATAAATTAAGTCTTTCGCGGGTACGAAAGACTTAATTTCTGAGACTTTGAGGTTTTCCATCCTACACCCTACATCCTTATAGTATTGATATTCTGATGCTAACTCGCTTTAAGAGATTAAAACATTTATTCCGAGCCCTGCTGAAATGAGTCGACTTCGGCTTTGGTTAGATAACGCCACTGACCTACTTCAACATCTAAACGAACATCACCAATCTGTTCACGGTGAAGACCAACAACTCGATTCCCTACCGCAGCAAACATTCGTTTTACTTGATGAAACTTACCTTCTGTAATAGTCAACAGCACTTCTTTACTGGTAATCACTTCAAGCTCTGCCGGACGCGTCGGTTTTTGTTCGCCTTGCAATTGAATGCCCGCTTTGAACTTATCAGCGACATCATCTTTGATATCTCGTGACAATGTCACGCGGTATACCTTCTTACATGACTTGGTTGGCAGCGTAATATTGAATGACCATCGCCCATCATCGGTAATCAAAACTAAGCCTGTGGTGTCAGCATCTAAGCGCCCTGCTATGTGCAATTCTGATACTTTGCCTATCTCGATGTAGTTGAACAGCGAGGGATAGACTTCGTCGATATTGGAGCAAATAGTACCCGCAGGCTTGTGCATTAAGAGGTAACGAAATTCACGTAAATGAAGCGGCGTGCTGTTTAACAAGATGGTGTTGCTTTCGTGAACCTGAGTCGATTCATCGATGACAGTCTCACTGTTTACATTCACCTCGCTATTACGGATGCGTTCAATCGCTTCAGGCTTGGTTAGGTCAGTGCTTTTACATAGGTATTTATCAAGGCGCATTAATCGTCGGCACCACATTTAGCACAAGGCTTATAAGTTCGTTCACCTTGCTCGATAACCACATAATCACCTATGCACTTGTCACATAAAGCGAGCTTTGGGTAAGCGTCTTTTTGTTTCTTTGCGTTGATGTTGCCTTCGGTGGTGTATACCGTTCTCATTTTGATGCCTTTGCTTGAATAACGTGAGAGGCACAAATTGTATCACTGTTTACAGCTTTGATTGGAGTGGTCGTGCATAGATAAATTAATTTTAAGTGTCGCTATTCCAAGTTCGCGCCCCTTAACGGTATAAGCATGAACAACTAAGGCAACGTGCCACGCCTATCAGTGGTAAAATGACAAAAGCTCACCAACCAATGAAGTCACTAATGAAAAATTGTAATCAATGCGGGAAATGCTGTATCAAATACGGAGATGGTGACCTTGCCGCAACGCAAGAAGAGATTGATTTGTGGGAGTTGTTCAATCCAGACATCTTTGAATATGTTCGAGGAAGCGAGATCTGGTTCGACCCTGAATCAGGCGAACGTTTAACTCGCTGCCCTTTTCTAGAGCTAGTTCCGACGAAAGACACCAAGGCTAAAGCCAAGTACACATGCAGCATTTACTTAGACCGACCAGAAGATTGCAGACACTATCCAAGCCTGATTAATGAGATGGTACGAGATGAGTGTGAAATGATTGAGGTGGTGGATTTACAAGACGCGAAGAAAGCTCAAAGGAAACTCGACCTGTTGATGAAAGACAGCCGCCCTTCAAGCTATTCGTAAGCGATGATCTTTTGAAGATCAATCTTCAGCATGAGCTAATATCAGCTAAAACCTTAAGCCAAATACTGGTTCGCTTCTAACCAATCAAGCGCAACCAGTGCCGCCAATGAACATACCGCTCTGTCGTTGCCATCAACAAACTTAAGCTCTTCGATTTCGGCATCTGGAGACAGTTCGCCAGTATAATCAGCAAGATAACAAGTCAATTGCACTGATACGCCTTCCGCTTTGCCATCAGCTTGGCCTGTAAAGGTCTCAACGTATTTAATGGAGTCTGACACTAAATCGACAGAGATCTCTTCTTTGATTTCGCGAACTAGTGCTTGTTCGTCACTTTCGCCAACTTCACGCTTACCACCCGGTAGGTAGAACAGTTCTTTGCCTTTTGATCTCACCATCAACAACTTGCCGTCTTTGATGAATATCCAAGCCAGCTTATCAATTACCTTATGCATGTCGTTAGACCTTATTTTTGTTTTAGTTATCGTTTTACTGAATCTGGTCACACTATTACTCTCGACCAAACAAAGCCTGGGTATGTTACACGCTGGAATGAATATACTCTATGGAGTCGAATAGGAATTATCATAGCCAAAATGAAAAATGACAGCTTTCGAGACAATGAGCGTCAACTGTCATTAGTGTTGTTTACAGATTGATCTATAACTGTCTGCGAATAGGATCAATCGACTAGCCACTTAAGTGCAGAGTCGTGATCTTCAAATGACTTAATCTCACCCGACACAAACCAACTGCCGACTTTTGATGCCATTTCTTGCCAACTTTTATCGCCGTAAATAGCAATTTTGTCTATCTTCGAATTGAGCTCTAATCCCAATTTGAAATCGTCCCAAGCAGCCCGCAACTCCCAACCTGTTAAAGATGATATATCGACCAGCATCTTAAGTTCAGATGAATCGAGTTCTTCTAATGTTGTATTTAGAATTGGTATCATTGCTTGGTAATCATTGTGTGTGAGTTTTCCTTTCGCTTTAAACACAACAATGGTTTCACCGTTAACACGTTCAATTCCAACCGATATTCCGTGACGTTCGATACTCATAATCTAGCCCTCATAGTGGAAACTAGAGTTAGCTTAAAGGATTAAACAACAAAGAGATGGGAGATTGACGTCAAAACAGACAAGTGCTTTATCTAGGCTGAATTTCAGAGAGTTAATCGCGCTTCTCCAACAGTTCGCTTAGGTTTTTAATTTGCACGATACGGGGGGGCTCTGACTTAAAATCAACTCGACTAGTGTTCAACCACACCGCTTGCAAACCCGCTTCAAGTGCTGGGTAAATGTCTTGCTCGCTTGAGTCTAATGCGTTAGTCGCAACATAAAGCTGGTGGGTTTTAGATAGTTCACAAAGTATTTCCCGAGCACACTCGACCACTTTAACTCTCTCCCAGTCACACATCTTCCCTTGTACATCTGGGAAATCGACCATCAGCGTATTGCCCCAGTCGAATAACACGATTTTTGTTAGATCGATTTGCTTTGTAATATTGTTCATCTTGCCTCCTGCATGCGATGAATTATCTAGCCCTCAAGCGAGCTTATAAGAACTTCTCGAACAGTTAAGCTCATTGTGGTCAACCTTGTTGCTGTTTATTGAGCACGATCTCCTAAACACAAAATTTCACGTATTGTGAATCAACAAAATACCCTTTATTGATAAACCACTTTGAAGCGCTCTAATACGAGTAACATGTCTTCAGCTGGCGATATTTTGAGCTCTTCACATTCACGCGAGAAGAAGTTCCAGTGCGCTTCTCTCCACCATTCGAGTGTTTTATCACCCTCACCTTCCGCGGCAGCAAATTCAGCAGTGACTTCGTTGTATTTGCACTGTGAGACTGAAGTAATCTCTACAATACAAACTGGCTTGCCATCCCAATCAGTGACGACTTGCAAATGCCCTACGACAGGCATCGCTTCCCCTTCATGGCTGTACCAATATTCAAGGCTGCAAGACGCCTGTTTTTCGCCTTTGAGAATCAACTGAGCGCAGAGATTGGCGTTGTATTCATCAGCGCAGTAATAGTCGGAACTAAAAGACGTATATTGAGAAGCCACTTCGGTTGGCAATGTATTGAGGTAACTATCGAGATAATCTTTGCTTCTTTCTTCCATGATTTTTCCAGTTTGAATATAAGGTTCAGTCAGTGAGAAATAACAGACTGTAATGTTGGTAAGCTATCAAGGGGAGAGATTGGTGTAAACCTAGGAATTTCAAAATGGTAATTACAGTGAGAACGAGGCTCACAAGGAAGAACTAAAAGCATTTTTAAGTTTTACTTTTAGCTCTTCGTATCTCGTTATTAGTGCTTCGTAACTGGAAGGGAATTAACGGTTAAGGAACTCTACCGCTTTGTCTGGGAAGTCGGTAAACACGCCATCGACTTTAACTTGGTTGTAAAAGACATCCAACATACCATCAAAGTTATCAGCATAGGCTGGGATTCTTCCTGGATCGGCACGGAACGTATACGGGTGAACGTCTAAGCCCGCGTCTTTTGCTGACTTCATCAATGGTTTAATAATGATGTTATCTTTGGTCGATGCATCGTCTACCAACATAGGTTTCCAAGGGCCAATGCCGTCAGCGTAGGTAGCGACTTTTTCCATGCCGCCTTTCTCAAACATCCAGTCGTAACTGTATGGTGTGGCTTTGTCGCCCTTGTAAGTCATGGTTTCGTTCCAATCGGTGTAAGCCATCAACTGAACAAGTTTGAGATCCATTTCCATGGCTGGCATTAACTCATCATTAATTCGTTGCAATTCGTTGGCGTCAAAACACTGCAAATAGACCTTGTCGTCTTGCGATAAATAACCATATTGATTCAACGTAGCAAGCACGGCTTTAGAGATATCTTTCCCTTCATGACGGTGGAACCAAGGTGCTTTGATTTCAGGATAAATGCCTACGTCATAACCGAGCGTCTTGTTTAAGCCTTGGATCAATTCGATTTCTTCTGCAAAAGTAGCGACCCGGAAATCAGACTGCCACATAGGGAAACGTGTTGGGTACCCTGCCACTCTGTTGCCTTGTTCATCGAGGTTAAAGCCTTCAGTCACTTTTAATGATTTGATCTCGGCAAGCGTAAAATCAATGGCATAGTAGCGGCCATCAGCGCGTGCTCGTGTTGGAAAGCGGTCAGCAACATCGGTGACTCTATCTAAATAGTGATCATGTAACACCACCAATTGATCGTCTTTGGTCATCACCACGTCTTGTTCGATATAGTCAGGTTTCATTGCATAGGCAAGTGCTTTGGCAGGCAACGTATGTTCAGGTAAATAACCTGATGCACCGCGATGCGCAATCACTAAAGGTTCAGCAAATGCGTTTGCTGATAAGCTCAATGCCAAAAGAGTCATACACATTGACGTTGTTTTCATTATTTCCATTCCTTTGATAGAAAAGAGGCAGGAATATCCTGCCTCTTTGATTTATTGACGTTGTTTTATTAGGTTAAAGAGCCGTTAAGCTAACGCTTCTTTCTCTTTTTCAAGATTTTTTTGTTTATGATGTGCTCGCTCACCCATGAAGGCATAAAGCAAACAAATTAATGATGCAATACAAGCGCCCACCAAAATAATGAAACCACCATCCCAACCGTAATGGTCAACCATAAACCCAAGCACTGCGTTTGCAGCAACCGCACCACCTAAGTAACCAAACAGACCTGTTAAGCCTGCCGCTGTACCTGCAGCTTTTTTAGGAGCAAGCTCTAGTGCGTATAAGCCGATGAGCATTACCGGACCATAGATAAGGAAACCAATTGCAATCAGCGCCAACATGTCAATTGTTGGGTTACCTGCTGGGTTTAGCCAATAAACTAATACAGCGATAGTAACCAAAACCATGAACAAGATACCTGCAGGTGCGCGTCGGCCTTTAAACAATTTATCTGAAATCCAACCACACAGTAGCGTGCCAGGTATACCCGCCCACTCATACAAGAAGTAAGCCCAAGAAGATTTATCTACTGAGAAGTCTTTTGCTTCTTTCAAGTAGACCGGAGCCCAATCAAGTACACCATAACGAATAAGGTAAACAAACGCATTAGCAATCGCGATTGACCACAACAACTTGTTAGAGAAAACGTACTTAAAGAAAATCTCTTTCGCCGTCATTTCTTTCTCATGGGATTTATCGTAGTCGTCTGGGTAATCGTCTTTGTGTTCTTCAATTGGTGGTAAGCCACAAGACTGAGGTGTATCTCTTACAGTGAACCAAACAAAAATAGCAACGAGAGTGGCAAAAAATGCAGGAACATAAAAAGCGGTTCGCCAGTCGTCATTAAAAGCCCAAAGCCCCAATAGGAACATTGGGCCGATCAAGCCGCCACCGACATTGTGTGCCACGTTCCATACGGAGACTATCTCGCCGCGTTCTTTTCGTGACCACCAGTGAACCATGGTTCGCCCACAGGCCGGCCAACCCATACCTTGAAACCAACCATTTAGAAACAACAGGATAAACATCGCAGTAATACTACCTGTCGCCCATGGCATAAAACCAAAGCAGAACATCACCAATGCCGACATCAACAAGCCGCCACTGAGGAAATAACGAGGGTTAGAACGGTCCGACACGCTCCCCATTAAAAACTTAGATAAACCGTAAGCGATGGATACTGCGGCTAAAGCAACCCCTAGTTCGCCTCGGCTATACCCTTGTTCAATAAGGTATGGCATCGCCAAACTGAAGTTTTTGCGTACTAAGTAGTACCCTGCATAACCAACAAAGATGCCGAGAAAAAGCTGCCATCGTAAACGTGTGTAGGTGCTATCAATCTTATCTGACGATAAACGATCGATATGCGCCATAGGTTTGAATATTCCAAACATAGGAACCTCATAATTATTGGGCGATAGAAATTGAAAATGCTCGAACGAAAAAATTAAACGCTCATTCGAAATCAGGGGAATTGTATGTGCTTCAGGATTATTTTCTGTGATATAGCTATCTATTAACAATAAATAACTTTAAATACAGCATATTAGTTTCATTTAATTAGACTGCGCTTCATATTTTCGTTTTTGTATATCTAACTTCAGGAAACATTAAGTGGGTACATTTTGTTCGAATGAGCAAATATCGAACAAGTTATTCATTAAAAACAAATCAAGGTGTAGAAACTCCACCATCCCACCAACCTACAATCGCACTTATATTCTATGGCTTTCTTTTGAATCTTAAATACATAACCAATCGTGATGTCAAACCTATGCTTCCGTTTATTTATTGAACGCTGGTGATTACGTATCGTACAACCTCAAGTGATGCAGCAATGCCCAAAACAACTTTATTTGTTCGCCCAATATTTTGGGTATGGTGTGCAGTCATCAGCTTCTTACTAATTAATTAAACGATAGGAAATATCATGAACAAATCACTTATCGCTCTTGTACTTGCTACTGTTTTAGCTGGCTGTTCATCAGGTGGTACATCTGAACCGACACAACCTGAATTTGATGGTGACTACGGTTTTGAAAATATCGATCCCGGTTTCGGGCAAGATGATACCGATAACGATGGCGGTTATGAGAACGTAGACCCTGAATATGGTGTAGATGCACCCGGTCTAAAAGACAAAATTGCACAAGCTGATTTGGGTTTCGTACATATCCCTGAGTTGGGTGATATTCCATTTTTTAATACGGATACTGATGAGGCGAACATCGGGGCAGTAAAAGAGCGCTCTAGTGAAGAAGAAACCCTCTATAGCATCTATGTGGATGACAAGCGTGTTGGTGAAATCATCATTCGTGATAACTATGTCACGATTAGCTCTGGAGACAAAATGATCTCAGGCAGAAAAGATTCCATCACTTATGCCGACAATGATTACACCTTCTGGACTGTGCGAGATACAAGTGGAAATGTAGTTGGTGACTTTAAACGTCTCGATGACGGTGTTTGGGTATTCCGTGAGGAGATGAGCAGAGAAACATTTGTGGTGAAGTATCACAACGGCCAATGGAACTTCATCCCAGTAGCAGAGATAAAGAGCAAGGTAAAAGATAACTTACCTTCGCAAGCAGCCGTTACCAAAGTTCGAGCAAAGATACAGGCAAATAAGCTTCGTACGCTGAAGTAATCATTCTTAATAAAACAGAACTGCCGGGCATTCAAACAGTACGTTTGAGTGCCCTTCTTTTCCTACCAATATTTCTACGTAGCTCTTTCAGTAAAATGCTTCAATCTTTCAAGGATGATTCGAATTACGTGACCAATTTAATGGTTGTCTAGGTTTATACCGAGATCGCCAATATTCTGTAAACATAAGCGAGTGATCAAATGACCATCAAAAACCTTCCTCTATTGGCTCTAACCGCTTTATTGTTGTTATCTATTACCAATGTTCACGCTTATGAGCAAAATCAAGATGAAACCGCGATTACATTTGGTCTATCTGCTGAACGTGGTTGGCGTGATTGGTCTGCTTCTTACATCAAATACCGTGGTGTTGTTCTCTGGGGTATGGCTTTGAATTTACACGCTCTGCATACAATGATGACACCTCTTCTTATGAATACAAACAACGCGACAATGAATACCAGTTTCACGTCCCTATTGGTATAACCGAAAACCTTTACATAACACCGGGCTACGGCATTAAACGCACCCATACTGATGTCACATTTGATAGGAACAAGTTCTCAGACAGTTCAACCAAACAAGTTGGCGGCTTAGATGCAACCTACATTATGGACAGTGGTTTTGTGGTAACGGCCGGTTTCGACAAAGCAGAAGGTGAAGACTTGGAGTTTTCAATTGGTGCAGGTATCGCATGGTAAGCGAAGGTTTTGGAATAATGGTAAACACAGAAAAACAAAAAAGGCCTAGATTTTTCTAGGCCTTTTCTAGTAATAACGCTTGGTAACTCAGTATTGGCAAGTGACACCAAGGATTAGCGAGTTACTCCAACAATTATTCTTCGATGTAAAAAGCTTCTACAGTGCCTTTTAGAGTAATAAGCATTGGTTGACCAAAGCGATCTAGCGCTTTAGGTGAAGGGATCTTAACCCAACCTTCGCTGATGCAGTATTCTTCAACATCAGTACGCTCTTTACCATTTAGACGAATGCCGATTGGGTATTCGAAACACTCAGCAACGTGGTGTGGGCTGCGTGGGTTACCTGCAAGATGATCTGGTAAAGCTGGTCTTGAATTAGTATCGCTCATGTTCATTACCTGTATGTACGTAAATAAAAAAAGTGCGTCATTCTAGTCAATATAGGCTTTGTGCTCAACAACTGCTGCAATAAATCGTAGTGATCGTTTTAATCAACAGCTAGTTGTTTGATTTAAAGGCGATATCAACACAAATTTCATCGATACATTAACAAATTTGCGGCAAGCCATAATTCTCGAACCTAGGCAGCTAGGCCGATAAATGGTATAGCACACAACTGGCGACTCTATGGATTGAATTAATATTTAAGAACAAAAAACGCCAATATAATTTTGGCGTTTGCGTTTTGGCTATATGTACTTCGAAACACGTGATAAACAAATATGCTGCGAGCAAATACCACAACATTGTTCACATACAGAATCTAAGCTTTTTCTAGCTCGTTCTGTGAGTTTTCGAGAAGCGCATCTACGATCTCTTGAGAACGAACAGCCAACACAGAAAGAAGCGTATCACTCAGGCCATGAGAAGATTCACAACACCCCTGCAGGAAGATCTTAACTTCACAACTTGGCTTCATGTCTAATTGGTATGAACGCGCTACCGATTTACTATCAATCAAGGGTTCAATCGAGCTGAGCATTTGGTTGAACTCATCGTAACGATAGCCCGTAGCAAGAATGATCGCATCGTATTCCTTCCATAACTGTGTTTTGTTTATCGTGTCATTCAGACGCAACGCTACTTTGTCATCTTTCATAGCAACTTCTTGGATGTCATGACAACGTAGATGTTGATGGTTACCCTCACCCGTTACTTTTTGCAAATAAAGCAGCTCGTAAATGGCGTTAAGTTCTTCTGTATCCACAACTGAATAGTTAGTCGCGCTAAATCGAGAAAGGATGTGGTCACGCTGCTCTTGCGTGCTTTCATACATGTGATCGGTAAACTCAGGATCAAACACCTCGTTTACAAACGGACTGTCATCAGCCGGGTGCAATGCAAAGCGGCGGTTAACCATGTGAACTTCACCATCAGCATAACGATTGGTGAGATCAACGAATATTTCAGCAGCACTTTGCCCAGCACCCACGATCGCGATTTTTGGCTCTGAGTTTGGCTTAAAGGTTTCACGCCACGCTTTGTACTTCGAGGAGTGGATGATTTGTTCGTTATCATGGCCTTCAAACAGTTTTGGAAGTTTCGGCATCCCGCCCATACCGACAATAAGGTTCTTAGCGATTCGAACCGTCTGGTTGCCGTGTATATCGGTAGAGGTAACTTTTACTTTTGAGCTTTGACCATTTTCATCAATCGCTTCAATATCAATGACTCGCTGCCCGTAATTTACACGTTCTGAAAATTGATTAGCAACCCAAGTCAGATAGTCGTTAAACTCAACACGAGAAGGGTTCATACTACCTAAGTTAATAAACGCATTAAGCCTATCTTTGGTGTGCAAATAATTAACGAATGAATAAGGACTGGTTGGATTTCGTAATGTCACCAGATCTTTCAAACAAGATATTTGCATTCTTGTTCCATCTAACAACATACCACCGTGCCATTCAAAATGAGGCTTTTGCTCCAAGAAGCAATAACTTAAGCCTTTATCTTTAGCTTGCTCTTCCAAAGCAATAGCTATCGATAAATTAGCAGGACCAAAGCCCACTCCGAGAACATCATATTCCTTAATTTGTTTCGTCATGTATAACCTCATGAAAATTTTGCAGGCGCAAACAAGCGCCCTATTCCGACTCCTTGTTTCAGTACAAACTGCTCTCGATTAGAACTCGTTACTGAAAAAGCTGTCTTTTAACTGACACATTAAAGCCGCACGCTTATGCGGAAATTCAAATTCTTTAACTTTGGCAAAGCCGTATTTTTGTAGATACCCAATCATTTTGTTGTTATCGGCTCTTGGCTCGCTAACAATCTTTTCTGTGCGAGGATCCGATAGATAGATGAAGTGACAAACAGAAGGCAACCAAGCAGCAACTTTATGTGCTCCGCGGTGAGACTCTTCGCCTACCAACATATGTATCCCACGATCGTAGTCGCCAGCTGCATAGTAAGGCGCGATACGATCTTCTTTTGTCCAATACACTTCGATATAAGCAAAAGGCTGGTTGTCTAAACATACAATTAGCAGTTGATTTTTATGGTTTTTGCAGGATTCTTCTAAATAAAACTTGTGCTCTTCTAACGAACCAGTCTGTTCCCAGAAATTGGCAACACGCTTTGTGTTCTGCCATTTATTGAACAACGTTAGATGTTTATCAACGTCTAACCCTTCTAATATAAGTACAGCGTTTAGCTCTGGAATGTAGCGACGATATAGCTCCCCATACAAAGGCTTTGGCCTTGCCGGATGATACCCTGCAGCGTCAAGAACTTGCTTATGTGGGTAAAGGGCGTGATTTCGATTCTTAAGCCATAACTCCGGAGTTTGCATAACGGCTTCACGCCATAGCACTTTTAAGCCTTCGGCAGTTTCAAAGGACAAAGAATCCAACACTTCGCTTTTAAATTGTCCGAGTTCAATAGTTCGAATATCTGAGTTAGCGGAAAACAAAAGCGCAAACGCTGAGAGAGCTTCTTGTTCGGTAGCCGTCATCTCTGTAAGTCGCCAAAAATGATCCGTTTCTCGTACTACTTCGAGAGAACCGCTACTCACTTCAACACTATATCTATCTAGCCCTTCAGTTAAAGAAACACTCTGCCCATCGGGCAGAGTGTTCGCAGGCTGGTGGCTACCAGTCATAGGTTACGCTCGCAATCACGTTACGACGGTCACCGTAGAAACAGTAGTAATCACATGTAGCAACGTACTCTTTATCTGCTAGGTTTTTCGCTGCAACTTGGAACTTATAATCTTCAATACGGTAGCTTAACGTAGCGTCAAACAATGTATATGAAGGAACAACGTTTGTTTCGGTATTATCGGCATATGAATCACCAACGTAACGAGCACCCGCACCAATCGTTAAGCCATCTAATGGACCATTTAGGAAGCGGTAATTTGCCCAAGCTGAAGCGAGTTGGTCAGCAATTTGTGATGGCGTGTTGCCTACATTACTGCTTGTCGAATCTGCTGTTATTTCAGAATCAATGAATGAAACGTTACCAATCAAGGTTAATGCTTCAGTCACGTTTGCAACAGCTTCTAGCTCTAAACCACGGTTACGAACCTCACCAATTTGCGTTAGTTGGCCAGCGACCTGACGCGCTAAGTTTTCTTTCGATACTTCAAACGCAGCAATGTTGAAGTAACCGTCAAAGCTACGCGGTTGGTATTTCAAGCCAAGTTCGTACTGTTCGCCACGTTCTGGCTTCGCAGGGTCACCATTGGCGTCAAGTTGAATTATTGGGTCAAACGACTGAGCGTAGCTCGCATAAGGTGTAAAGCCGCTATCCATCAAATAAGCAACACCGAAGTTAGTTGTCCACTCTTCGTTGTCGACCTTAGTTTTTGCGCCCGTTGTCGTGTTATGTGTCTTATTTTGGGAATCGTCGTAACGAACACCTATTTGCACTGCCCACTTGTCCGCAATCATCATTTGGTCTTGTAAATACAGGCCTAGTTGATTGTTTTTAGTTTTAGTGGTTTGGCGGTCAGATTCATCAACAACACTAAAGTTAGAATCCAGCAAAGTGACATTGTTACTATAGGACGGGTTGAAAACATCAAACAATGGGTTTGCGATCGAAACGAAAGTCCCTCCAGCTGGAACAATAATCGAGCTATTACCATCGGCAACAAATGGGTCTGAAGCATAATCTTTACTGTCAATATCGATACTTTGATAATCGATACCAGCTAGCAAAGTATGTTCTACAACGCCAGTTTTAAAGGTGTGTACAACGCGGTTGTCTATATTAAACGCGTCAGACGTGCCTTCCTCTGTGGAAGCCCCGCGTAGAACCTTGCTGTTTGTTGGGTCATAAACACCTAAACCATAATCTGTCGCATAGCCAAGCGAATACATTTGACGGAGGTTAATGTCCATCTTGCTGTAACGCGTATTCTGCATGAAGTAAGTACTGTCATTGAAATGATGTTCAAATTCATAGCCTACTGACAGTTGTTCACGCTCGAACGTTTCCCAATCGGTATTGCCTACCGCAGTGCTATCACTGATTTTCCCGTTTGGATTCGATGTTAACGTTCCTTCCATTGGCAAAAATTGCAGATACGGGTCGGAATCATCTTTTTGGTAACTGGTTAACAATGTTAATTTGGTGTCGTCTGTGAATTTATAAGCCAGAGAAGGGGCGATGAAAATACGTTCAGCTTCTACTCCATCAACACGGCTGCCATTTTTTCGACCAAGCGCTTGTAGGCGGAATGCCATTTTTTCGTTAACTTCAGAGTTCACATCTAAGCTAATTTGCTTACGATCGTCAGTGCCGTATTCAATAGCAAACTGACCAGAACCACCGTCAAATTGAGGGCGCTTGCTCACGACATTTATGACGCCACCTGGAGGAGTTTGGCCGTACAATGCAGAACCAGGACCACGTAAAATTTCTACTCGCTCCAACCCAAATGGGTCGATTTGCCAGCTGTAAAAGCCTGATGAGTACAAACGCGTTCCGTCTTGATACAAGCCGCTGTTTGCTTGCTTAAAGCCACGAATCACAAACCAATCTTGCTTGTTATCTTCACCGAAGTAATTTGCTTGGATACTCGGTGTGTATTGCAATGCATCGGCAATACTGATCGACGCTCTGTCGTCCATTTGCTCACGCGTCACAATGGAAATAGCACGAGGTGTTTCACCTATCGCAACGTCGGTTTTTGTTGCCGTGCGACTACTTAATCCTACGTAGCTAAAATCTGGACCTACTGAGCTGTCTTCAAGCTGCTGCCCAAGAACAACAACGGTTTCATCTTCGTTGGCCTGAACCATTCCTGACGATATAACTAAAGCGACCGCAAGTGCTGTTGGGGTGCGCATAAAGTGCCGATTCATATATTTCTCCTTCAATACGGCTATGAACCAATTGCAATAAAAACACAAACAATAACGATAACGATAATAGTTATCATTGCGATTAATTATAAGGCAAAGTGTACCACGTAATTTTCAAAATAAAACATCTTAGTAATGGATATTTATAAAATTATTCACAATACAAATGTCTGTATAAGTCTTTGATTACTGTGTTGTTCTGAACAATACCTAAATGATCCGTGTCCACAATGACGGAATATCTCTGCGCGTTGAGCTTATTCAACCCTTTGGATAACAGGTCGGAGCGACCATTTGGTTGCCCTGCCCACCAACAATGCAACTTGGTTTTTATGCTTGGTAATTGATATCCACGGCATAAAGAACGCATATGTTGTTCTACAGACCAGCTGTAGAGCATTTGTTTCGCGTTATCTGCCATATGTGGATCAAAGTGATTTTCCGCTAGCCATGTATTAAATACCTCTGGCCACATTGGTGGAGATACTGAATCGAGTAAGTCTATACATCGTGCCCCTTGCTGTACGGTAACCGTCCCTAGCAACAAGGAAATATGCTCTAATAATTTCGCTTTTGATGATGGGGAATCCCACTGATCACTCGCTATTTCTGTACCTGGGACATAACAATCTAGCAAGCCGGCAAACCTAATTTCGTCTCCATTTTTCTCGAGGCGACTCGCGATTTCTTGAGTAAGTGCACCACCGAGTGACCAACCAACTAAGCGATATGGACCACGTGGTTGTAACTGCTTGATTGTTTGAAAATAGGTGTCTGCCATATCGGTTAGTGAGGTATCAAAAGCATTATCTAAAACAAAGCTCTTCGACTTTATCCCATAAACTGATCGCTTCCCTTCCAATGATTGCGCCAAGCGTTGATAACCAGTAACACGCCCAGTAACCGGATGAATACAAAAAACGGGCTCATGCTCATTAGATGTAGTGTTAAGTTTTTCGATAAGTCGTTTGTCCGGCTTGACCGTTGGTTTCTCTTTAACGATTCGCATCACAGACACAAACTCAGTTAAACACTCTACATATCGTGTAGCGATTTCTTCTATCTTTTGGTGCGAGTAATGCGTAGTCGCATACTCCCACGCAAGGCTCAACTTGCCTGATACAATTTGGGCGTTGACAACAAGTGGGGTCAACATCTGGTTTAATTCGGATTGAGGTGAGCTACCTTCTTCTATCGGTGAACACCACTGCGCGAATCCGTTACTAGAATACTGACCAAGATAGTTAAAGGTAGCGACCATGCTTTGCTCCTCCAGTGTTCCTTGTTCTCGTTGTTCTAGGTACCTCAGCCCGTAACCAATACCACCATCTTCCTTAATACGTTCGAGAGCATCATGTGTTTTATCAACCATACTAATAATGTCTGGATGATATTGCCCAATAATTGGATACAAGCTAGTCGTCCACCCAACCATTCGCGATAGGTCGGTATTTGCAAAAACAGATGGTTCGCGTCCATGCCCCTCAAGATAGATAGGTACATTCGGATGCTCTTCACTTGCTAAGGCTGATACAAGCGCAGTTATCAAAGCGCTTTGGATATTAGCACCCAGCTCCGAGCCTGAGATTCGCAATAATGCTTGAGTGAGATAATTAGATAACTCGGTTTTTTGACTTTGCTTATCTCGGTAAAGAGGCAACTTGAGGCCTAGTTCATTACTCCCCAAGTCATCGGTTATTTCCGACACAAAATGCCAAACCTCCTGCATCGATTTACCTTTTTCGCTCGATGACCACCTCTCAACAGCATTGACCGCTTCATCTAACGAACTTGAGTTCGGCATCAAGTCGATATCTTGGCCCGCGACTAACTGCTGATAAGCTTTCCATAGATCATCTAATAGAATTCTCCAAGACACACCATCTACAGCCAAGTGGTGGATTGCGATCATCAAGCGGTTAGGCGCGTCGGAAAATTTGGCAATGCCCGCTTGAATCAAGCGTCCAGAACTAATATCCATGCTTTGTTGGATTTCTTGCGTGAACGTTGAAAAAGCCTGTTCAGAATCGACGTTACTGACCCAAAGATATTGACGTTTTTGGTAAAGTTGAAATTGCTGCTTCCATTTACCTGATTCCTGGCTGAATGACAGCCTGAGGCTTGGATGCTGTTTCACCAAGGCTTGAATAGCCGACTCTAAGTAACCAATTTCCATATCTTGTTTTAGCTCAACGCAAATATGTTGGTTCCAATGATTTGGCTCTGGAAACTCTTGGGCAAAGAAATGCGCCTGTATCGGCATTAATTCAAAAGGTAAATCACTAAGCTCACGCTCTTTGGCTGTTTTATGAATGCTAAGCACACTCGCCAAATCACGTAATGTCTTGGCTTCAAACACTTGTTGTGGTGTTAAGTTGTAACCCGTAACACGGACTTTGCTGACCATTTGCAAACAAAGGATGGAATCACCGCCCAATGCGAAAAAGTTATCGGAGCAACTCACCTGCTCAGCACCAAGAAGTTGCTGCCATGTGTCCACCAACAAGGCTTCTTGTTCCGTTTCAGGTGTAACAAACGTTGCTTCAGATTCGAATTTACTTCCAAGAAAAGGGAGAGACGCTCTATCAACTTTTCCTGCAGGGGTGAGCGGAAGCTTTTCCAATACTAATAATTGGCTTGGTACCATGTAATCTGGCAGCACTGTGGATAATTGGTCGAGAATGTCATCAAGATCGAATCGTTCAGGCTCACTGCTTTGGAGGTAACCAAACAATTGCTTCTGTGCCCCAACCTCTTGAAGTGCGACGACACAGTGTTCAACTTTTGATATAGATTGAAGTCGACTTTCTATTTCTCCCAACTCGACACGAAAGCCTCGAATCTTGATCTGCTGATCTACCCGACCTATGTATTCCATCACTCCATCATCGTTCCACCGCACCAAGTCCCCTGTACGATACATTCGCTCACCTACATGTTCGCGAAACGGGTCTGGTAGAAAACGTTCGGACGTTAGGTCTGGTTGATCGAGATAGCCTCTAGCCAACCCGACCTCGGCGCCAATGTACAATTCGCCGACTTTGCCAAACGCGACTTTATTCAATTGCGCATCTAAGACGTATAAGCGACGCTCACCGACAGGTTGCCCAATCGGAGCGTACGCACTGGTTAATTTATCTTGTGGATATGCTCGCCAAATCATTGGGGTAACAACGGTTTCTGTCGGTCCATAACCATTAATTATGCGTGGCGGGTTAACAACCTTTTGCAAACGCTGATAGGTTTCTGCGGTAAATGCTTCACCTCCTAGTGTCCAAGATCTGACACTGAGGGGAGGCTTTTGATAATCAATCCAATCCAATAATGGGCCAACATAGCTCGGCGGGAAGCACGCAATCGTGACTTTTTCTTTGCTGAGCACATCGCAAGTTTGTTCAGCGCTCCATAATTCCTGATCTCGAATAACCAACTTACTGCCAAATGCCAAAGGTACCGTCCAACGTTCAACGGCGCCATCAAAGCTAATCGATGCGAAATGCAGCTCTATGTCCTCTGGCGTCATGCCATACTGATGACCAATGGTTTGAACATGCATCGATAATCCAACATGATTAACCGCGACTCCTTTTGGTTTCCCTGTCGAACCCGATGTATAGATAATATAGGCCAATTGTTCAGGATGAAGTTTTGCTGCTGTTGTTTGTTCCTCTTCACGTTGTTGCTTTTTTGATCTCACAAGCAACAACTCTCCGTTTGAAGATCGTAGCTCACACTCATCAACACTCTCCCCTACCCCATAAAACAGAGGATTCGGTTGTGATAATGAAGCCTTAAATGTTGATTGAATGATATGCCAACGAGATCCCAACCTATGCTGTGTAACCACAAAGCGAGCTTGAGAGTCCTGTATCATGTAAGCCAAGCGCTCGGTTGGATAATCAGGATCTAACGGCAAGAACGCCCCACCCGCTTTCATGACCGCTACCATTGCGACGATCATCTGTACCCCTCTCTCAAAGAGCACACCAACCGCTTGGTCACGTCTTACACCTTGAGCTTTGAGTTTGGATGCAAGATCGGATGATGAATGCGCTAACCCTGCAAAAGTAAGCTGTTGATCTTGATGCTTTAAGGCAATCGCATCGGGCCTTACTCGTGCTTGATTTTCCAGTAACTCGATAATTGACTGAAAATGCCAATTGCCTTCTGGTTGCGATAGATTTTTAAGGACAGCTTCATCATGCGGTGATAAATGCTTCATCTGAGCCAGGCTACAACCTAAATTAACGTCTAAGTCTCGTATTAGGTTTTCAAGAACTGCATTCAATTCGGCCATCTTGTCTTCGTCTATTCGGTCTTTCGAATAAGTTAATACGACACGTGTTTTGCTCTGGCTTTCACGTACATCTAATGCAACGTCGAATAGTGCGAACTCTCCCTTTTGGTCTTGAGCAGACAAAATCAGTTCGTTATCTAAGTGGATATCCCCAGACAAAGTGTTTTGATGATTAAACAACACTTGAAACAAGGGCGTCTGCCCAGCCTTTCTTTCTATCAACTTATGCTCATCGGACAATGCTGTGACAAGCTGATCATATGGCAGCAGTTGATGTTCTTGTGCTTCGAGTACTTTGTCATGAGCACCTGCAATTGCTTTCGCGATCGAACATTTAGGTGAAATAGTTTGTTGAATCACCATGGTATTAACAAAGAAGCCAATCAGGTTCGACACTTCGTGTCGGGTTCTATTTGCCATAGGGACGCCGACTGATATGTCAGAGCGATGTGTCACCGTGGCTAAAGCCGCTTGCCAAACGCCTAACCACAAACTCGAATTCGTTACCGATAATTGGCGAGCCACTTGGTTGATCTTGTTAGATTGAGTTTTACTCAGCTCATAGCTGATCGAATCGGCAGCACGCCTTTGATTTGGTGCGATTTCGCAACACCAAGGGAATAATAGCTCCGAGTTAGAATCTTTTAGTTCTCGCTTCCAATAATCAATGTGGTGAGCACCTTTACCAGCGTCAAGCAAAGCCGTTTGCCACTGGGAGTAATCACGATACTGAATCGGTAATTTCGGCAAATCACCTTGCTGATAGAGTGAAACAAGCTCACTCACGAACACGCCAATCGACCATCCATCTGATACGATATGATGCATTACGAGCTGCAACTTCCATGAACCATTGCTGAGCTTCAAGCATAGCATCCGAATCGGCAGTTCAGTTTCGAGATCAAATGTGTTTCCTATAAAATCTCGCTGTGTATCTTGAATTTGCTGTTGACTCCAACCTTGAGCATCTACAATCACCGGAAACATGACTGCCGATCGGTCGACAAACTGAACTACGGCACTGTCGGACTCATGAACAAAACGCGTTCTTAATATCTCATGCCGATCCAATACTTTATTTACTAGGTTACCTAGCTGTGTTGTGTCTAACTTGCCTTTAACATCGAACGTACCTGACATATGGTAGGCACTGTTTCCTTTATCTAAACAATAAATATCCCACAGTCGCTGCTGCGCTGGAGAGAGCCCCACTTTCTGTTCAGAACCGACGGACACAATCGGTAGCTTTTCAAAATCTAATCCTTTATTACTCAGTAGCTCGATGAACTTGACCTGCTCCGGCTTACCTAATTGAAGAAACCGTTTTGCTAACGCATGCTTATCAATTTTTCCTGCACTGTTCGCACTTTGTTTCTCGGTATCGTTCTTCTTGCTAACAACATTCGATTTCGCAGTCGCCTCTGCTTGGACTGCAGATGTTGGTTGGTTTAACTCGTTTAAATCACTCATAGCAGCTCCAATTCGTCCATCAATGCTGCCATGGCATCGAATTCGTCTTGTTCATGTTGGTTTTGTGTTTGATATTGAGCTTGTAAGCTGTCTGATAAAGCTTGTAGGCTCTTGGCTTCGAAAAAATCTTTTAGAGCCACTTCTAGCCCCAACTCTTGGTGCGCTTTTGCGACTACGCGAGTCGCCAATAAAGAGTGGCCACCTAAGGCAAAGAAGTTGTCGTCCAAGCCTACTTGGGATATTTCTAAAACTTCGGCCCAATTTGCAGCGAACCAACGTTCCAACTCCGTTTCCGGAGCGCGATACTCAATTGATTGCCACTCAGGCGCAGGCAGTGCCTTTCTGTCTCGTTTACCGTTTGGAGAAAGCGGCATTTCACTCAAACCTAGCAATATAGTTGGCACCATATAATCGGGCAGTTGTTCCGACAGATGTTGTTTTACTATTTCTAACTTGAGTTCGTTGTCTTGCTTGAGCTCATTCCACATAGGGTCGGCGACATAACCAATGAGTTGGTCACCCGTTTGATGTTTAAACGCAACAACCGCCGACTCTTCAACCCAATCGAGCTGGTTAATCACATTCTCAATTTCTTCTAGTTCAATCCTCAAGCCACGGATTTTCACTTGGTTATCCAAGCGACCGAGATACTCTAAACGTCCGTCTGCATATTGAACGACTTGGTCGCCCGTCCGATACATGCGAGAGCCCGGACCTCCGAACGGGTTAGGCACGAAACGGTCTGCAGTCAGGTCAGGTCGTGACAAATACTCACGCGCTAAACCGACACCAGCTAAATACAACTCGCCAGGTACACCAACAGGCACTGGGTTCCAGTTATCATCCAGAACATGTAGTTGCGTATTGCTGATTGCATAGCCGATTGGGATTCGTTTCGATACAGGTAATTCACAAGGCCAGTACGTTACGTCGATCGCAGCCTCTGTTGGCCCGTAGAGGTTATGTAGATCAACAGGCGCATGACTCAGTACTTGTTCTACAAGATCCGCAGGAAGCGCCTCACCACTACAGATAATGCGTCTTAGCGAAGTACATTCAGATATCGTCGTTTCTATTGAAAAGGCATTCAGCATCGAAGGAACAAAGTGAATGGTTGTCACTTTCTCTTTTTGGACAACCTCAGAAAGTAGACGAGGCTGGCGGTGTGCTTCAGGAGGAGCAATAGCAAGGCGAGCTCCTGTCATTAATGGCCAGAAGAACTCCCATACCGAGACATCAAAACTAAAAGGCGTTTTCTGGAGTACACAATCGGACTCGTTCAGCGCATATTCTTGTTGCATCCAATTCAAACGGTTTTGCAACGCAACTTGAGTATTCACCACGCCTTTCGGCAAACCTGTAGATCCAGAAGTAAATATCACATACAACGCCTGATCAGGCTGCCAATCGACGTGAGGTGCTTGGAATGGTTGGTTGGACACATCAAGCTTAGTCAAATCAATATACTCACAACCCTCAGTCTCTGGCCACAAGTGCATTGAATTGGAGTCAGTCAATAACAAGTCGATATTAGCTGATCGCAAAATATACTGCAGTCGATCCTCTGGATAACTCGGATCTAATGGCACGTATGCGCCACCAGCACGAGTGATAGCATGCAATCCAATCACTAAATCGAATGAACGTTCAAGACCTAAACCGACACGTGTTTCAGAGTTCACTCCTTTTCCACGTAGCCAATTCGCCATTTGATTTACACGCAGGTCAAACTCTTGATAAGTCAGGGCTTGATCTTGCATTGATAGCGCTATCGAGTCAGGTGCAGTCTGAGCTTGTTGTTGAATTCTTTGTGACGGCGTCACTAAACTGCCCCAATCAAGTTCAGTGTTGTTAAACGCAATGCATTGTTGCTTCGCGGTGTTGTCTATTAAGTGAAGCTGGTTGATTGAGCAACGATTATCTCGCGAAACCTTCTCGAGAAGAAGTTGCCAATGATCAAGAAGTGCCTGAGCAAAGTCTGTGGTAAATATAGGTGAGGCATAGCTTATGAATCCAAGCCATTTATGTTCCGACATTTGCTGAATATCCAGCCCAATTTCGAGCTGAGCATTCACTACGCCGGGGTCAAAGGGCTCGACATCAATATCATTCCAATCGAAAATCGCGTTCTCATCAAAACGTTGGAAGTTGAAACTGGTTTGGAACACGGGGTGATACTGTAAATTACCTTTAATACCCAATGACTCGACCAACATTTCAAATGGGAAGTCTTGTCTTTCCAATGCTTTTTCGCTGAAGGACTTCACTTGCATTAGCAAATCAGAAAACGTTTGTGATTCGCTAAATTGTGCGGGGATCACCAAGCTATTGATAAAACAACCCTGCATCACTTGTGTTTCTGGTTGAGTCCGCCCTGCGACTGGCACACCGACGCGTATTTGCTCTTGGCCAGAATACTTGTGCATCAACAAATGCCACAATGTCAGCATCACATTGAATGGCGTAGTGCTGTGCGATTTTGCCAGTTGGCTGATACTCGCAATCTGCTCGCGAGACAGTTCAAAATGAAGACGGTTGCCGCTCGTTTCGGTTTGCTCTCTTGGTACATCGCTGTGTAGCACTAATGGTTCAATATCGTATTTCAACGCATCTAACCACCAGCCTTTTTGCCTACTTGCATCTTCTGATTCAAGCCACTGTTTTTGCCACTGTGCGTAATCGATATATTGGAGCTCGCTTGGCGTTTCGCTTCCTTTATAAGTTAGATCAACTAGCGATTGATAACAGCCCGACAACTCCTTTAGGAGCAACTGCATAGAGATACCATCAGAGATAATATGGTGCACTACAATAAGCAATTCAGCCTTCTCGTCTTGCTCGCCTAGCTTACAAAACTCATCGAGGTCAGAAGTTTGCGGCATCCAATCAAATCGAATAAGCGCCCCATCAGCGAAGTTGAACGGTTTGGCTATTAAATCTTTGTAATGAGACAAGCGATCTTGATCATTAACAGCAGCTTCATGGATGCCAAGTTCAATGTAACGCTCAGGACGCACCTGTTGCATCAATTCTCCGTCGACCTGCGCAAAATTGGTTCTCAATATTTCGTGGCGAGAAACCAAGGTATTAATAGCTTGTTTAAGTACCGCAACGTTAACACGCCCAGTAAACTTCAAGCCCAGTGGCATGTGATAAGCAGCACTGGTTGGTAGTAGTTGTTGAACAAACCATAGCCGCTGCTGTACCGCTGACGTAGGCATATTCGGTAATCGAGGAGCTCGAGCGAAAACAGCGAGGTCTTGCGTTCCATGAGCCGACGACGAAGAAAGTTCAGAGATACATTGAGACGCAAGATCTTTAAGTACAGGCGTATCGAACACCGCTTGTAGCGATAACCTGATGCAGTCTTGCTGCTTTAATCTGCCAACTAACTGAGTCGCTAATAGTGATTGACCACCTAAAGCAAAGAAATCGTCCTCTCTGCCTATTTGGTCTTTTTCAAACAGCGCACACCATTGCTTAGCTAACGCTTGCTCTATCTTGCCAACTGGTTCGATGTAGTCACTTTTATTAGTTGCTAACCTATCCGGAGCGGGTAAACGTTTCTTATCAACTTTACTCGCAGGCGTAAGTGGTATTTTATCTAACTTTATGAATTGGCTTGGGACCATGTATTCTGGAAGATCTTTTGCTAGATCACTTCGCATATCTGACATTGATAGTGAACTATCACTCTGTAGATACGCGACAAGCTGTTTGCCACTCGGGCTATCACAAGCGACAACCGCACACAGTTCTGAGTCAGTTAACTTCTGAAGTCTAGATTCAATTTCACCAAGCTCTACACGGAAGCCACGAATCTTAACTTGTTCATCACTACGCCCGAGGTACTCCATCACACCATCTGAGCGCCATTTCACAACATCGCCAGTTCGATACATTCGCTCCCCGTTACTCGCGAATGGATCTGGTAAGAAACGCTCTGAAGTTAGGTCAGGTCGCTCAAAGTAACCTCTCGCTAACCCTACCTCTTCGCCAACATAGAGTTCACCCGCAACGCCTGCTGGTAACCTATTCAGCGCGCTATCCAATACATACAATGTTCTACAGCCGACAGCTTTACCTATCGGGGCATACGCACTGTCTAAGCCGGTATCGAGATACGCTTCCCAAATCATTGGCGTTACAACGGTTTCGGTCGGGCCGTAACCATTGATTATTCTTTGCGGTTTCAATACTTGTTGCAGTTTGAAATAAGTATCTCGAGTAAAGGCTTCACCTCCTAATGTCCATGAACGAACCGGTAACTCTGGTTGAGTTCCTTCAATCCACTCTAGCAATGGGAGCACGTAACTCGGAGGGAAACATGCGATGGTCACTCGCTCCCGTGCCAATACATCACACGTTTGTTGAGCACTCCATAGCGATTGGTCTCGAATCACGAGGCGAGAACCAAATGCCAACGGCACAGTCCAGCGCTCTATCGCACCATCAAAGCTGATCGAAGCAAAATGAAGCTCGACGTCGTCAGGCGTCATTCCGTAACGTTGACCAATAGTCTGAACATGCATGCTCAAACCTTGCTGTGATACACACACGCCTTTGGGCTTACCTGTAGAACCAGATGTGTAAATCATATACGCCAGCTGGTCAGATAAAATAGCAGGCTTATCGATTAACTTGGCGTTGAGATCCAACGTGTTGAAGCTTACAGTCTTGGCTTGATTACAAATCTCATTTGCTAGGACCCCGCTAAGTGCATCGTGCACCAGTATCCGTGCTCGACTATCTTTAACCATGAACTCAAGACGCTCTTGCGGATAAGCCGGATCCAAAGGTAAGAATGCCCCTCCTGCTTTCATTACCCCCATCATCGTAACCAACATGTTGCAATCACGTTCAAATAACACGCCGACGATATCGTCACGTGTTATACCTTCGCTAATCAATCGAGCAGCGACGGCATCACTTTGTTCAACCAACTGCTTAAACGTTAGCGACGCTTTATGAGCACCAAGTTCATGCTCAACATTAGAAACCAATGCCACATTATCAGGACGCAATAACATCTGCTTAGAAACTAAATCGGTAAAAGGTTCAAACGTCCAAGGTTCTGGTACACGGTCGAACTTCGCCAATTCATTAAGCTGACCTTTCGCTAACACAGGGATAGAACCTAACTCTTTCGATAGGTGTTCAACCAACTTATTTAAGTATTGTCGATTTGTCGCACACAGCGTTTCAATTTGCTGTTGAGAGAATTTGCTTTCATCGTAGGCAAAAACGATACGAAGTGATTCGCTCGGCAGAATCGCCAACGTCAGTGGGTAGTGGGTAAACTCGTAGCTTTCAGGTTCCCCGATGCTCAGTTCCCCTTCGCGATTACTTTTAAGAAGCGCCTCGTCCAGTGGGTAATTTTCAAATACGACCAAGGTGTCAAATAAGTTATCGCCAGTCCAACCTGTTTGCGCTTGGATATCAGACAGAGATGAATAGCTGAACTCACGCTGTTCACTTGATGAGTTTTGAATATCCAACAACCATTGCGAAACTGATTTGGAAAGGTCGACTTGGTGTGCGATTGGCAGCGTATTAATAAATAAGCCAACCATAGAATCACTGTGGGTTAGATCCGTTGGTCGCCCCGCTACGGTATTACCAAACACAGGTGTCTGTTGCCCCGTGAATCGGTGTAATGTCAGCAACCACGCCGCTTGCGTCAAGGTATTCAACGTCACACCCGCTGCGCTGAGTTTTGGCAACCATTCACCGACAGTCTCTTGTGAGTAGTCATCATTGAATCGATTATATTTAGACTCCAGAGAATCCGAACTGCCGAAAGACTCCACCAAACGCGTTGGAGATTCCATATTTTGCAAGTAACGTTGCCAGTATGCGTTCGACTGCTGGTGGTCTTGTTCACGCGCCCAAGCGAGGTAATCTGAAAACTGACCTTTAACCGGTGTAATCGTGCCTCTTTGATAAATAGCAAACAGGTCACTGAGCAGCACCCCAGTGCTCCATCCATCCATTAAAATATGATGAATCGTAAATACGCATTGAATTTGATGCTCTTCCGTTTGCACGAAGTCAACACGCCATAAGGGGGTGACCTGCGAGCGTTCTAAACGCTGCTCAAGCTGGAAGCCTTGTTCAATGATTTGTTGTTTATATTCAGCTATATCGAATTGGCTGCGTAGACGCACATCTAACACAGCGTAATTCAGCTCCAGTTGTTGCCATTCAGCTAAATACGCGTTGCCATCCAACGAGAACAATGTCGAACGCAACATTTGATGTCGTTGCATTACGCCTTGCCAAGCTTCAATCATTCTCGGCAGTTCAACGTGATTTAACGGCAACGTAATTTGGTTTACATAGGTACTGTCACTATCTGAGAGTTTTGCGTGGAAATACAGCCCCTGCTGCAAGGTAGATAATGGTAGGATCGTATTTGGTAGCGACTCTGGTTGCTTTATCCCTTGACACAATTGATTCAACTGAGATTGGGTCAACTCCACCAAAGGCGCATCGGTTTTCGTTAAGATAGGATCCACTTCAATAAACAGATCGTGTAAGCGTTCAATAGAGTTGTTAAGTGCCGCGTGTAACACCTCAATTTCAGTTTCATTGAAGCAACCACTGTCGAACTCGACATCCCACTGCAAATGATCATTAACAACGGAAGCATTGATAACAACAGCAGCGTCTGCAACGTTGGATTTATCTCGCCATAGCCCCGAGCCCGTTATATCGACTTTTCCATTTATTTGCTGTGTAGCATTGCCAAGGTAGTTGAACAATACATCCATGTTGCCAACATGTGGCCATAAGTTTTGCGCCACTCCCGCGTGGAAAGTGATACCGCCTACGTGGTCGCTATCGAAGCTATCTTTTAGAGACTTGACCCACTCCATTAACGTTCCGAGTTCTGGTATAGCTTGTGGATAAAGAGAGGTGTACCAACCGATGGTACGACTTAGATCTAAGCCTATATTGTCAGTAAAACGACCATGAGACTCACGATGAATGGTTAGCGCCTGACCTTGGTTCTGCGTGCTGACTGTTAACGCACAGACAATAAAGACCACTTGTTCTTGTGTGAGTCGGGCAAAGCTCTGCCCAGCTTTGGTCAACGACTCTATTTTAGACAGTGGCGTCAACCACTGTGTCGAGATTGGCAGAGCACGCTCTGTAGAATAGATAGGTGCTTGCATTTGGTCGAGCCAATAAGCTTGTCGTTGCTCGGTTATTAGCAGAGTATTTAAGTTATTTACCCAATTCCCTTGATTGTGGGTCTTTGGTGAAAGCGTATTGGTAGCTTCATCGTTTTCTGGTAACGCTTCATAAAGCTTACTAAGGTCTTCAATAATCATTGGCCATGACAACGCATCAACCACCAAGTGATGAATCGCTATAAGAACTTCACTGCCTTCTGTTGAGCCTTTCAAATTGCGTATACCAACCGCGCCGGTAATAGCCTTTTCAAGGTCGATGCTTGATTGCACCTGCTCGATGTTTATTTCGTCATCGAATGGGTGAATCGCAAACCGAGCCTCTTCTTGATACTCAGCATTGACTCCAAACGAAGCGTTATGGCTCAACGAGTTTGAGAAATTAAGTCTAAGCGCATCATGATGATCAGCAAGTTGGTTTAACGCATGACTTAAACGCTCAATATTAAGAGCGTGACGCCATGTAAACTGAATATATTGATTACATCGACTCAACTCAAATTGTTCAATAAACCGTTGCTGGATAGGTAACAATGCAACACGACCTTGTAGCTTACTTTGATCGGCTAGAACCCGTTGACTCTCTTCTAAGAGCTCCGCCATGTCTTGAAGCTTTGGAAAATCGAAAACTTGTTTAGGCGATAGCATGAAACCTTGTTGGCGAAGCTTCCCTACAAGTTGAAGAGCCATAATCGAATCGCCACCTAGAGCGAAAAAGTGACTATCAGCCCCAACGCCCTCTAACTTCAACAATTCACACCATACCGTGGCAAGTATTTGCTGACGTTTGGTTTCAAGCGTTCCTTGGTTACTCAGATTTTCTGACCAGTCAGGGGCAAGCAACTGCTTTCTATCTACTTTCCCGGCTGGCGTCAGTGGCATTTCATCTTGCACAATAATGCAAACAGGTACCATGTAATCTGGAAGCGCCTTTGCTAACTCATCTAGCCAACGCGTTTCTTGAATATTTTTATCATCGAGTGATGATGTGTCCCTTAACTGCACATAACCAACAAGTTTTTTACCTGTTTGCGATTCGTGAGCGACCACAGAACAGAATTCAGCGCCGGACAGGGTTTGTAACTGAGATTCAATTTCTCCTAGCTCAACGCGGAAACCACGGATCTTAACCTGTTGATCGACACGACCTAGATACTCCATAACGCCATCATCACGCCACCGAACTAAGTCACCCGTTCGGTACATTCTTTCGCCGTTAGCTAAGAATGGATCAGGCAGAAAACGCTCTGCGGTTAGATTAGGTTGTCTCAAATAGCCTTGCGCTAAACCGACTTCAGAACCTATATATAACTCACCGCTGCTACCCAGAGGTACTGGACTTAACTCAGAATCCAATACGTACAATTTCCTATCACCAACTCGAGTTCCAATTGGTGCATAAGCACTATTCATAGTGTCATTGGTATACGCTTCCCAGATCATCGGTGTAATCACCGTTTCTGTTGGCCCGTAACCATTAATGATTCTAGGGGGGGCCAACACTGCCTGAATACGGTCAAAAGTCTCGCGAGTAAAGGCTTCACCGCCTAAGGTGATAGAACGTAGAGAGAGTGATGGTTTGGTTTGTTCGACCCAATCAAGCAATGGGCCAATGTAGCTAGGTGGAAAACAAGCAATGGTGATTTTTTCTTTCTGTAACGCTTCGCATGTCTGTTCTGCGGTCCACAACTCTTGGTCGCGAATAACTAAGCGTGAACCGAATGCCAATGGAACAGTCCAGCGCTCAACGGCACCATCAAAGCTGATTGAAGCGAAATGTAATTCAATATCTTGTGCCGTCATTCCATATCGCTGGCCAATGGTTTGAACATGCATACTCAAACCTTCATGCGAAATGGTGACCCCTTTGGGTTTTCCCGTTGAACCAGAGGTATAGATTATGTAGGCCAGTTCTTCAGCCAACGGTTGTGTAAAAGAGTTATCAGATGGAAAGTCTGCAAGCGCTGCCCTCTCAACACAGAACGGAGTGACACCGTCACTAGATTCAAGAATGTCAGAACATCGGTCTTGAGATTTAGGATGCGTTAATAACAGTTCAGCCCCACTATCTTCAAGCATGAAACTCAATCTTTCTGTTGGATAATCAGGGTCTAGTGGTAAGAATGGCGAACCTGATTTGAGCACGGCAATCATCGACACGATCATATCGACACCACGTTCCATCATCACACCAATAGGTGATTGTGACGTTACGCGCTTAGACAAAATGGAGTGAGCCAACTGATTAGAGCGAGTTTCCAACTCTAAATAGCTCATCGATTCGTCTTGGTGTTTCAACGCGATGCTGTCTGGACTACTCTTCGCCTGTTCAGTAACCAAATCTGTAAACGGTCGGTAATGCCATTCATGCTCGCCCGAACCATACTGGTCGATTAAACGCATATCCTTGCTAGAAATCGCATTCACTGACGCCACAGCTGTATATGGTGACTGCACGATAGCCTCAAGATTCACCTTATAGCTCTCGATAAATTTAGTAATAAAAGGGCGAGTGAACTTCTCTTTCCCGTAAACAAACCTAAGTGGCGCACTGCTCTTGTTGATCACATCCAACACTAACTCAAACGGGGTTTCCAATACTGGAAACTCTTCAAATTGTGCAGACACTCCATTGGTGTTAATTGATAGTTTGTCACCGTGGTTTCTAAAATTCAGAGCCGTTGTGGGTAACGGTAAATCGCCGACGAGCGCTTCTAACGGTGTACTTTCAAACGCGAGAGATGCTTTCATTGAGTCACGTGTTTGGCTGACTAACTGAGACAGCGTCATTTCTGCATCAATTCGATAACCCATCACCGTACTATTCACATAAAACCCGACAGTTCTACGGTTTTTTGCATTACGGTTTAACGCAGGGACACAAATCGATGGATGCACATTAGACGAGTACTGGCGCAACGTGAGCATCATCGCAGACGCAAAGATCTCAAACTTGGTTACACCTAATTCTTTACCTAACTGCTTTATTGATTCGTCTATGTCACTTGGCAATTCAACAAGCTCATGTCTAGCCCCATAGGTATCTTGCGATTGCGCGTTTAGGTTTGATATCGAAACGGATTCTTCATTAAGGAACTGAAGCTGTTGCCAGAATGACTTCTGTTTTGAATAGCGTTCTGACTTTTCTTCACTGACTTGCTCTGTGGCATAATCGACGTAACTTTGAGCATCTCTAGTTTGATACGCTTTGCCTGCCACCGAGTTAACTAGCATCTTAATCGTGAGCTGGAATGACCAAGCATCAGTCACAATATGGTGAGTCGAAAGTAGCACGCCAAAACGATGCTCAGTGACTTGATAAATACAGCATCGTGCTAACTGACCTTCCATTAAATTGAAAGGCTGCTGCCAACGTCTACGAGCATCTTGATTGATGATCTTAATCGAGTTGGTGTCATTGCGCAGATCGACTGTATCAAATTCAATACGACGAAGCGGCAGGACACGCTGAACGGCCTTACCTTCAACTTCTGCAAACTGGCTGCGTAACGAAGGAAACGCCGATACCATTTCGTTAAGTGAGTGCTGAAGCTTATCGAGGGTAATCTCTTCACCTTCAAACCAAAGTAAGCCCCCCAGGTTGTAAGCCAAACTCATTGGTTGCAATTGTTGAAATAACCACAAACGTTGTTGAGAGTATGAGAGCGGGCTCCAAGGGCTTACGGAGTCCAAAATTTGTTCATCATCCACTGACATTTTATTACCTAAACATGAAATTTGGTTGCAGAAATCCACAATTCGCCCGCTACAGGCGAAAAGTACAGGTACTGACTAAAGGTTAAACGGGTTTAGTTTTCTAGAGCATCTATCGCGTCACGCAGACTTTTCGGACGCATATCGGTCCAGACTTCGCGGATATGTTCAAGGCAGTGTTCTTTATTGCCCTTTACGCCTACTTCAGTCCAACCATTTGGTACTAAGTGGTACGTTGGCCAAATGCTGTATTGTTCTTGCACGTTAATAACAACGGTGAATTCTGTATTTGGGCTATCAATACTCATGTTTTCCTCAACTAACTTTATTTATTGTGTTTTCTGAACCTAAACCGGTTCTTAAATACTCAAGCCACAACACTTTCTAGTGCTTGGTGTGCTTGAGCCAAATTCCCTTTACTCAACTCAATAAGATTGCCGCTATCCATTTTGAAAATACGGTCTGCGACATCAAAATAAGCATCATCATGAGTAATGGCGATAACCGTTACGCCACGTTCTTTTAATAGAGGCAGCAACTTGCGGTAAAAGAGCTTTCTAAAACGTGGGTCCTGATCAGCGGCCCACTCATCAAGCAAAATACAGCCGCGTTTCTCTAGAACAGACATCATGAGTGCTAGGCGCTTTCGTTGCCCTTGTGAGTAACGAACATCACTCAAGGTGCCCTGCTTGTGGTCGACTTTATGAGCCATTTCTAACCTAACCATCCACTCGTCTATGTCCTTGCTATCAATGTCTTGACCTTCTCCATCGACAATTTGATGAAACAGATGAAAATCACTGAACACAGCAGAGAATTGCTGTCTGTAATCCTGCCAATGCTGCTGTGTTACCTCATTGCCATCAACATACACTTGCCCGGCATGGGGTCGGTAAAGACCGGTCAGCAAGC
Organism: Vibrio sp. S/42/10; assembly: GCF_029890535.1. Classification (NCBI taxonomy): domain Bacteria; kingdom Pseudomonadati; phylum Pseudomonadota; class Gammaproteobacteria; order Vibrionales; family Vibrionaceae; genus Vibrio; species Vibrio sp. S/42/10. The sequence goes on from NZ_JAKMZC010000015.1 coordinate 51,012, forward strand.
GAGCAAAAGTTGATTTACCACTACCATTGCCACCAATAACGAAGATGTGTTCGCCACGTTCGATTTTGAAGTTAATTGGACCGACTCCGAATGAGTCACCATCTGAATCTGAACGGTATCGATAGCTCGCTTCGACCAACGACAAAGACTTAAAGACTTTCGTTTGTGCAGATTTAGGATTGAGCGTTCGATTAGGACTCAAATCCAAAGACGACAGCTTTCGCATTGAAATATTTGCGGTGATTAGCGTTGGAATTGAACCGACCGCCGACATTAATGGAGTTCTCATAAACAGCACGACTAAAGCGAAGGTCGACGCGACTTCGACTGTCGCCCAACCTAGCCCAATTGCGAGGTAAAAATTTAAGCCAATCAAAGCTAGCACTACCGTGTTCGCAATGTTTGCCGCAAAACCATTTAAGATATCGGCCTGCGTCACTTCCTTTCGATAGCCTTCAGCATTAATCGAAAAGGTTTCGTCGAAATAACGTTTGGCTCTGAACGGGTTCAACGACAGCTCTTTTCGACCATCAATCAAAGACTGATAGTCGTGATACAACTTATCGTCGTACTCACGGACCTGTTTAACGTGTTTGGTGATACGCGTCACGAGCATGTAACCTATGACACCGGTTAAAGAGAGCATTAAAACGCTGATACCAAACAAGGGCATAGATAAGAAAGCTAAATAAGTGAGAGCAACAAAGGTAAGCACCAAGCCATAAATCAATTCAGGCAAATGGACAAATGCGATCGTGATATTTCGAATATCGGTGTTAAGCGAAGCTAGGACGCCGGCACTCCCTACCTTCTCCACTTGCTCAATATCGGTATTTAACAGTTGAGAAACCAACTCACACCGCTTGTTGTACACGAATTGGTGTCCAAGCTTATGGAGTGCCACTTGTGCGACGGTCGCCGTAACTAAAAGGCCAATCAGCAACAACGAAAACTGAATCAAGGTATCAGAAAGCACACCACTGTTTTCCAGTAGTTTGTGTTGGATAAACGCGATAACGCCCACACTCAGAAATGCACTCGCGATACTCAACAAGATCACCAGACACAGTGATTTTTTCTGTTTTTCCGCTAGCAGTAGGATCAATCCCATTTCATACACACCAGTTAATTAATTATTATTGTGATTATCATTATCAACAACATTGAAAGATAACCTCGTTTACGTTGAATCATGCAAACACTGAACCATAGAGCCTATTGCGACACGGCTCTAATGGCGCTGCTAAAGCCTTCTTAAGCCCCACATCAGGTACATGCCACCGATGATAGAAGCCACCAGCCCTGCTGGGATTTCTTGCGGATAAAGCCATTGTCTACCGAGCCAATCAGAAAACAACATCAGTGCCATACCGATCAACGATGAACAAATGAGGTGCTCTTTAGCACGGCTATAACCAAACAATCTCGCCATGTGCGGTGCCATTAAACCAACGAAGCTCAACGGGCCAACCACCAATGTCGCACTCACGGTTAAACATGCCACCAGCACCAACAATAGGATTCGAGATCGAGACACGTTCACACCAAGTGACTGCGCACTAGCCTGCCCTAGTGGTAAAACATCTAACCAACGAGCGCACACAAAACCGAGCGAAATAAATACAACCGAAGACAAAAGCAATGGCATTAACGTTACTTCAGTCACGTAATAAGTAGAGCCAGCTAACCACGCCAACACTTGATAGCTTCTCGGATCGCCCCCTGCCAACACGAAGCTTTGTACTGCATTCATCAGAGCCGTTATCGCGACGCCGGTAAGCAACACTCTTTCAGGTTGAAAGCCCGACTTTTGATTGAGTACAACTATGATGCCTAACGTACAGGCCGCACCAATAAAACCACCGGTGTAAAGACCAACAACGCTACTTCCTAGACCGGAAAAAATGGTAATGATCAAACCAAGAGCTGTACCAGAGCTTATACCAATCACTTCTGGGCTCGCCATTGGGTTGCCACTCAAACGCTGAACAATAGTTCCTGCGACCGCTAACATTCCTCCAGCTAGTGCAGCCGCAATTAATCGAGGTAAACGCAACTCAAGCAATGCCCAATCGCGCGTTTGAAACAACCAACGCCAACCTTCACTCTGAACTGAAAACAGACTGAACACGATGAGCGAAAGAACAATCAACACTGTCGCCAACAACACAGAGCTTTTATTCAGGCGAGAAGCAATTTCATTATGACGCGTCAATACTGTTTGTGTTTGTGACTGGCTTTTCATCGACAGTTTCGGCAGTAACCACAACAGAAGCGGCGCGCCCAAAGCCGCTGTCGCTGCCCCTGTCGGAATAAACATCGACATAATGCCTGGCAGTTGTTGAATCAGGAGATCGGTTAGGCTTAATAGCAAACCGCCTAACACCATCGACACCAGCAATTTAGGTACTAAGCGGTGAATGCCCATTAAACGTGTCAAAGCCGGAGCCGCCAAGCCAACAAAACCAATCACACCAACCGCGCTCACAACCCAAGCAGTCAGCAATACTGCCAGCCCTAAGCAGACGACTCTCAACTTCGCCAGTGACACACCTAAGCTTTTAGCACCCTGCTCTGATAACTGGAGCAAACTTAAAGGCTTTACGAACAGAAACGCTATAAGTGTTGCGATAACCAAACGCGGTGCAAGATATTGAACATCCTCCCACCCAGTTTGGACCAAGGAACCTGCGCCCCAGATCATCAAACCATTGAGTTTGTCCTGGTTCATCATCAGAAGGACTGTGCTTACTGCGCCAAAATAGAGATTGACAACTAAACCAGAAACAATCACTACAGTTGGAGACAAGGCACGCCGCCACGATAGCGCAAACACCAAGCCAATGGTTGCAACGCCACCGATAAGTGCCACGAAGGAGTATGACCACTCTAAAAGCCAAGGAGCATAAAGTGTTGCGAGCATCAACGCAAAGCTTGAACCGCTTGCAACACCTAAGGTCGATGGCGAAGCTAATGGGTTTCTGAGCACTTGTTGCATCAACACACCAGCAACTGCCAGAGCTGCTCCTGACAATAAAGTGGTAAATAACCTAGGCCACCAAGCCAAATGCAACTTAACCGACTCAGGTGAAGCAAAATCGGCCACCCACAGACTCGATATTCGATCTAACCCGAACTGAGGTACGGATAAATGCAACCCAATGAGCATCAATGTAGAAACCATCAACAGAGTCAAGACTCCGAACGAGAGAACTCTCATAACACCTTCCCGTCATTCAGCTCAGAAACAATGAACCTTGCAAAGCGAGTGGCTGAAGGGATAGACCCAAAGCTCCATACCGCAGGAATCTGCAGTGCCGGATAACCCGACTCTTTCACTATATATTGCCAAAACTGATTCTTTTTAAGGTGCGCTTTTGTGCCCGCTGGCATAGGAGAAATAATTACAATCTGCCCTTCAACACCAATCAGTTGATCGACACCGACTAAGCTATAGCCCCACCCATTAGTCTGCCCTTTCCAAGCCGCTTGAAGGCCAATCTTATTTATCGACGCTTTATACAAACTGTTGTCACCAAAAACGCGAACGTGGTTGGTATCCATGAACTGAACCATTAATAACGCAGGTACGTCTTGTGGCAATGAGGAAGCCAAGCGGTCCATTTCGCGATTGGCTTTTTCGATTAGGATCTCAGCTTGTTGACTGACCTCAGTGACCTGGGCCAATAGACGAGTCACTCGCTCTAGCGCTGACCAATCCACATCTCCACTTCGGTACAAACCAATAGTGGTAACAGGTGCGATTTTGCTTAGTTGGGGCTCCAATGTTGAAAACATCGGAGAGAGTAATATTTTGTCTGGCTTGAGCTCATGAATACGCTCAAGATTTGGTTGGGTTCTTAGCCCAACATCAGCAATAGCATGAGGGATTTCTGGCGATTTAACCCAAGAGTTATAGTCTGGAATTTGCGCGACAGCAACAGGCGTAACACCAAGCGCTAATAGCGTTTCAGTATGGGTCCAATCAATCGAAACCATCCGCGGTGCATGGTGATTATTGGCATTAAGCGATTCTTGCTCGGCCATTGAAAAGGGAGATAACGTCATCAAGATAGATAAAAGTGTCACCGTCTTAATGCGGCTTGATCTCCGCAGACCGACGTAACTTAATAAGCAGTGATTGTTGAATGTACGAGAGCTAAACGGACACATCATGCTGGCTCCAAATCACCTGGCATCGCGACAGGGTAGCCTGCTGCATGCTGGGTAATGTGCATCGGAACGCCGTAGATATCTTGTAATACCGGCTCTCTAAATACCTCGTCAACCTCACCTTCAATCAGTAACTCCCCACTATGTAAGGCAATGATATGGTTGCAGAAACGTGCTGCCATGTTGATGTCGTGTATTACGATGATCACGCCAATATTCAAAGTGCTACTCAGGCGTTTAATCAAGGTCAGCATCTCAATCTGGTGGCCGATATCGAGTGCAGACAATGGCTCATCAAGTAATAGATACTTGGTTCGCTGTGCTAACAACATAGCTAGCCAAACACGCTGGCGTTCACCACCAGATAAAGTGTCAACCAAACGATCGGCGTACTTAGCCGTATTAGTTAGTTGCATCGCCTCTTGAACGTACTGTTTGTCTTTACTCGAAAGGCGCCCTAATAAGCCATGCCATGGATAACGACCAAAGCTGACTAAGTCTTGTCCAGACAAGCTGTCAGTGGCTGGTAAATGTTGTGGTAAGTATGCGATCTGCTTGGCGAAATCTTTATCCGACCACTTAGCGATCGATTTGTCTTTTAGAATGATGTCGCCAGATGTGGCGTTCTGTTGCTTTGCCAACAACTTCAATAACGTCGATTTCCCCGAACCATTGTGCCCAACCAAAGCGTAAATTTTTCCTTGCTCAAACGATACATTGAACGCCTTGAGTAGCTGTTTATCCCCGACGCTAAAACCGAGCCCTTTTGCTTCGAGCATATCTTCAACCTTAAAACACACCATTCACTAAAAAATTAATGAAATATGAACATATTCATAAAATCATTAACAGACACGCTTTTATACACTTGCAAAAATTCAAATGCAAACGATTTTCATTTAGATTAAACTATATGCCATACTAGCTTTTCCCCTATAATTTAAAGGGTTAGAAGCTTAACTTTAGAATATAAAGCTTAGAGTCAATTATTCACCTTGTTGCAAAATGGTAAACTCAATGATGAACAACCCCTTTCGTCCGCTTCCTGGAAATTTTGGCTTTATGAGCAATGAACTAGCCCTTGATACTGAAACAGCGCTATGGCCTTTTGGATACGCCAACACCGGGGTGAACAATACAACGGCGCGAAGCGACGGTGTCGACATCCAGCTAACACAGTTCGACTACACGCGCTTTTGCGACAGTATGTTTGAACAAACCAATATTTATTGCCCTGAAGCTATCATCCTCTCCATTAACAAGAGAAAAGCTGAGTATTTTGTTGGTCGCTATTTAGTGGCGAGCAAGCTAGAGGAATTAGGCTTCGAACATTGCACTCTTGAGCCGAACATCGACCGTAGCCCTCAATTCCCTGTTGGCACTATTGGATCCATTTCGCACTGCGAAAGCTTGGCATGCGTTGCAGTTACCCCCTCCTATCATTCAGATCGAGAGAATCTTGGTATCGATGTGCAAAAGATCATTTCGAGTGATGTTTGCAACGAAATTGGAAGCATGATTGTAGAGGGACAAGAAGTCGATTTAGCAATGAGTGCAGGGTTAACCAAAGAGCAAGCCATCACACTGCTCTTTTCAGCTAAAGAGTCGATATACAAAGCACTCGTTAAGTTCTCTACGCGAGATTTGAATTTTAAAGATGCGAAATTGAAGCAAATAACCCAAAATGCAATGGAGTTTGGGATAAGTGAAAGCGTTAATCTGAGAAATAGCGCATTGAAGGAAATAAGCTGCGAATACTGGTACTTAGAATCGCACAAAGCCTTTTTAACCTTTTGCTACTACTCACATGACAAGTAGCTGCTGTGCTATAAAGATTCTAAAATAAGACGCTTACTACATGGTGCGCGGGGTCCGATTCTATATCAACAATTGACCAGTCGAGTGAAAGATATAACGGTGCAGTATTAGTGTAGGCGTACAACTTAGAAGTTGAGTCAGTCTCGGGTTGAGATTGATAATAGTCTGGCATTTGTGCGAGTGCTCGCTTAATCAATTCACTGGCAATACCTTGACCACGCCATTTCTCATCAACATAAACCGCATTAATCCAAACCACATCATTCACTTGATGAGGTTCCTGAAAGTGGGAGTACGCCAAGCCACCAATGACCACATTATCTCGAAGTGCTGTTATAACAGGAGGGAGTTGTATGTTTTCTTTATAGGTGTCTTTAAAATTAAAATCAGCCCATTCACTTTGAAATAAGCCTTCTAACACACTCCAATAAGGTGAGCTTTCATCACAATTTCTAAATATTACTTTCTGCATTTTTTCCGTCCTTTGAAAGGGAGTAATTTGGCCATCCTAGCCTTGTTTAATCTAAGTGTAGGTAAAGCTACTCTTCTTCGTCGTATTCGTCTGCTGGGTCTTGATTTATCTCTTCCCCACACCCTAGGCATTCGCCTTGTAGAACCGTAGGCATCACAATAATCAAACCACAATGTGGGCATAGATCGCCTTGTTGATACATATAAGCGGTCCCTTTACTTCATGTACTTGTGTTTACTTTCTTCTAACCAGTCGTGAATCACTTGCCGTGCGGATTTCGATGGTTGTACATTTCTTTTTCCGCAGATTTGGTCAATTTCAAACGGAAATGCTTTGCTCGGAACACGGCGCAAACCTATAGTTAGTCTTTGGGGTTTAAGCATGCGGAATACCACATAACGATCGCTCATGATTCGGTTGTGATAGACACCAATACAGTGCTTCTGCTCAATGCCTTCGCGTTCCAAATCGTAATAATCAGTGAGGGGATGAATATTGTCGTTCCCTAGCAAAGGAACGGGATAAGGAATGTCTTTATCCATTGGTCGGTTACCTTCTAAGCGACGTAATTGACGCTGTTCCGTCCAACGGTCGTGAAGTTGTTCAAACATCGCAAAAGAGTTCTGACTGGTAATGGCACGAAGCGGATCTCCTATCTCCAAATCTTGCCCTAGCAATATCGCATCTTGGAACATCGCCATTTTCGATGGTGCATTAAGTCTGCCTTCTTTAACCATAGCAATACCTAATCGGCTGCCAGTTAAAAACGGATGAACCTGATCCAAACGCAACGCTGTGTAGCCTACTTTGGAATAATGCTTAAACTTCAATACGCGTCTTTGCAGAGGTTCAAGAATACGCATTATATGGTCAAGCTCATCACCCACATTATAGTGAAGCTCTAATTTATCGATGAATTTGAGGGTGGCCTTACTGCTATCTAAGCCCAATTTCTCAAGGATCTTCTTTTGCCCTAAACGGCTAAGCGCCAACGCCTTTTGGTTATCAACGCTGTATTTCATGCAAATCAACGCCAAGATGACCGGACGCAACTCCAATAATTGCCCAGCCTCATAGGTATTCGCAGCCAACCACAGCATTTGATATTGGTACTCTGGGAAATCGTCTGTGATCTCACGATAGCGAACCGGCAATGAGTTTAACCAACGACCGTCAACATCAAATTGCTCGACAAGATTTAAGCTTAAACCAATGCCACCATCAAGTGGCCGCCTACCACCTTCAAACACATGAAAGCCGGCCAGCTTTTGAGACCAGTCACTGATTTCAATGTCATAATCAAAGCCTAATGTTCGAGTAGGAATGGTAAGTAATGCTGTCATTAGTGCCTCTTAGTTATTAGCGCATTAGTTTGTTGAATCGCGTAGTACATCGAGCGCGCTTCACTATAACAACCTTTTGTAAATTTCTTATCAATCAAAGCGATATAAATATCACAATGCTTAGAAGATCTTTGAATGACGTTTTTGCGCAATATGGGACCTCTTCGATATCATTTACGCCAACAAAAACTATGCTTGTAAAAGAAATCACAATAAGAGGCTTTAATTATGGAATACCGACATATTCTGGTCGCACTTGAACTGTCTGAAGACACTAAAATTCTCATTGATAGAGCGACCTTCTTTGCGAACAAACTAGAGGCTAGTATTTCGTTTGTTTATATCGATGGTACACACGGAGAAATTTATCCAGAACTCGTTGATATTCAGGGAAATAGCAGTGATCTACCTTTCAATGAAGATACCTTAGCAAAATTGAAAGAGTTCGAGACTTACGCCAAACATCCAATCAACCATATCTTTGTGGGTACTGGTGATTTGAACAACAAGCTCAAAAATACCATCGAGGCAAACAAAGTCGACCTGTTGCTATGTGGTCACCACCATGATTTTTGGCATAAGATCATCTCCCATTCGAAACAAATTATCGACACCTCTCCAGTCGATATCTTAGTCGTCCCAATGGAGTAGGCTGATTTTAAAATATACGATGTCTAAGAGAAAGGACATTGAAGCGAAACACGATTAGCCAACCTCTCTCCGTGTTATTGGTTGGCTTGTGCGCTCTTTCGCTTCTATCTTCTTTCGGTTATGTACTCTTTAACCTCGTTCTCGTGTCCACTTTAAATCGCCCACTACTATCATCGACGTCCAGCATTCATTTGTGATCTTAGCGCCCGATCAACTCGTAAGCGTCTAATAATTAACAAAACAGAGTGTAAACAATGAAGAAGATTGGCCTCTATCTTTTCACCAACGATTTAAGAGCCGACGATAACGAGTTGCTTGGTAAAGCGTCTCGGCTCGTTGATGAACTGATATGTGTAGTGATCGAGCCGAATTTGTCCGTATTCTCTCGCAAGTTTGCGAAAGAGCAACAATATGGGGCAGAGCGAGCAAAATTCATTTCTCAGTCTATTACTGATTTAGAAAGCCGCCTAGCTAACCTAGGGCAAGAGCTCATCGTTCTGCGATCTTCAACATTAACTGATGAGGAAATGAGTAGAGACTTCGCACTGAGTGAAATTATCAAATCACAGCAAGCCACACACTTGTTTGTGAGTCATCATTGTGGCTTTGACGAGCGACATCTTGTGCAATCGATACAGTTTAACTTTCCAAAATTAATTTTAATGCAGCAGCATCATTCAACGCTGTTAGAGCTGGAGCAGCTTCCCTTTGAGTTATCTAAGTTACCTCGTTCGTTCACCAAGTTTAGAAAATTAGTCGAGCACTTACCTATTGATACACAAAGCCTAAGCATCACCACACTACCACCAATGCCTAAGGCTTTGTCACACTGTCACTCGAAACAGGCCTCTAATTCAAAGTTCGATGAACACTGCCTAAACATCAGCAACACAAACGTAAACGGTTTACACAACAGCAGCTTCATTGGCGGAGAGCAAGCCGGCCTAGCGCATTTGCACGACTATTTTTCACATCCCTATGCTCACCAATATAAACAGACCAGAAACGCGTTCGATGGCAAAGAAAATTCAACCAAGTTCTCACCATGGTTAACGCTCGGCTGTGTCTCACCAAAGACGATCTACCGCAACCTTGTTCAATTTGAAGCGAAACATGGCTCAAACGATTCAACCTATTGGATTTTCTTTGAGCTACTTTGGCGTGAGTATTTTTATTGGAAGTGCTTATCTTTAGGGTCATCCCTGTTTCAAAACGGCACAGACAACCCAAGCATCGATTCGGTCCTGGCAACCAACACGACTCAACAAAACTTCGCTAATTGGAAATGCGGCAATACGGGCTATCCGATTGTCGACGCCTGCATGCGCCAACTTAATACTACGGGGTACGTGTCTAATCGTGGCCGACAATTGGCCGCAAGTTGTTTGATCTATGAATTAGGAGTGGATTGGCGAAACGGCGCCGCTTATTTCGAAAGCCAACTCGTTGACTATGACGTGGCATCGAACTGGGGAAATTGGGCGTATATCGCTGGGGATCTTAATCAACCAGTCCACAACACTCAATCAAGCCATAACAACCAATCAATCCATAACAACCAATCAATCCACAAGGATCAAAGTATAAACCAATCACAGCCTAAATCACGCCACTTTGATCTAGCAAAACAGACAGAGATGTACGATCCAGACCACGTCTTTATTAATCAATGGAAAGAGACGGGCCAGCATACAACCTCCGCCTCTAAGCAGGACAAGCTATGAAATTCAAAACTGTACGCCTTATTTTTGGTGATCAACTCAACATTGAACACTCTTGGCTTCAGCAAGTCGACGACAGTGTGATTTATATGATCGCTGAGCTCAAACAAGAAACGGATTATGTCGCGTCTCACATTCAGAAAGTCGCTGCATTTTTCTCTGCCATGTCCTATTTCGCCAACGAACTCACTCAACAAGGTCATCAGGTACTGCATTTAACATTGGATGACACAGCGCAATTCGAAAACCTGGATGCCCTGCTTCAACATTATGTAAGCGAGTTCGACGCCGAAAAATTTGAATACCAAAGACCGGATGAATATCGCTTACTTCAGCAAATGGCAAAACTCAAACTAACCAATGTTACCAAAGGATGTTGTGATACTGAGCACTTCTTATTTCCGTTTGAGGAAATTGAAACGCAGTTTCCGAAAGACAAACACATTATGATGGAACACTTCTATCGTCGGATGAGAAAACGTTTCGACATTTTGTTGGAGGATGACAAACCGGTTGGTGGTAAGTGGAACTACGATGCCAACAATCGTAAAAAGCTTAAGAAGCGAGACATCGCCAACTTACCGCAGCCTTTGATGTTCGCTAACGATATCTCGGACCTTTTGAAGCGCATCGAGCGTCATCATGTACAAACCATTGGCGAAGTTGGTGAGCAACTCTTATGGCCAGTAAACCGAGCTCAAAGCTTGTCTCTACTCGCTCATTTTTGCCAAGTTTGCTTGCCACTGTTTGGTCAATTTCAAGATGCAATGACTACAGAACACGATTCAAAGTGGAGCTTGTATCATTGTCGTCTCTCTTTTTCTTTGAACAGCAAGTTGCTTAGCCCTCGCGAAGTCATTGATGCGGCACTCTCGGCTTTTGAAGCGTCAAAGGCTCAAGATAAACCAAGCATCGATATCGCTCAGGTCGAAGGTTTCGTACGCCAAATACTTGGTTGGCGTGAGTACATTCGAGGCGTGTATTGGGCCAACATGCCCGCTTATGCCAATAAAAACTATTATTCAGCCGACCGACAATTACCTCATTACTTTTGGGATGGTCAAACCAAAATGAATTGCATGAAGCACGCGATTGGTCAATCCCTTGAGTTTGCTTATGCACATCACATTCAGAGGCTGATGATCACTGGCAACTTCTGCTTGATAACTGGCATAGCACCTGACCAAGTCGACAGTTGGTACCTTGGCATTTACGTAGATGCGATTGAATGGGTCGAAATGCCTAATACGCGAGGTATGGCACTGTTTGCGGATGGCGGCATCGTAGGAACCAAACCATACTCTGCCAGCGGTTCGTACATCAACCGTATGAGTGATTACTGTAAAGGATGCCACTATCAGATAAAAGAGCGCAGCGGTGAATCCTCTTGCCCATTTAATAGCTTGTACTGGCGCTTCATGAATCAACATCGCGATGCGTTAAACCGTAACCCGCGCATGGGCATGTTATATCGATCTTGGGACAATATGGATCAGCAAGACCAACAAGCAATTCTCGATACTGCAGAACAACGACTGACTAACTTGGAGAACTTATAATGGTGGAACAACTCAGATTACAAATATTAGTCATTGGTGGCAGCGGCGGAATTGGTTTCGCAGTTGTTCAACACCTACTGTCTGAGCTGTCTCATTTTGATTTTCTCGATGTTCAGGTTGATGCAACTTACCACTCGCAATGCCCCACTCTTGAAGACACGCGACTTCACTGGCATCAACTCGATGCAACCAACGAAACAGAAGTCGCACAACTAAGCGCGAGGTTCAATAAACTTGATTGGTTAATCAACTGCGTAGGGATGCTTCACACGCCAAACCTTGGGCCGGAAAAGAACTTATCGTCTATCGACCCTGAATTTTTTCTGAAAAACATCTCTGTTAATACACTACCAAGCTTACTGTTGGCTAAACATTTCACACCTGTTCTAAGATTCAGTGACAATCCAAAATTCGCGGTCGTCTCAGCTAAGGTAGGCAGTATTTCAGATAACAGATTAGGCGGTTGGTACAGCTATCGCTCATCAAAAGCAGCGTTAAACATGTTTATCAAAACCATGTCGATTGAATGGCAACGAACGGTTAAGAAAGGAACCGTGTTAGTACTGCATCCAGGTACAACCGATACCGCGTTGTCAAAGCCATTTCAAGCGAATGTGCCTGAAGGAAAGCTGTTTGAATCGAGCTACGTCGCCCACCAACTGGTCGACATAATCAGCAGTGCAATACCGGAAAACAGTGGCAACTTTTACGCGTATGATGGTGAGCAATTGACTTGGTGATAAGGACTACCGATCGTGGTAAATAATTCTGACCATAGATCGTTAAAAAATCCGATAACCTCGTCTGAACTTTTGATTCTAGAATCATTACTTATCGAAAAACACGGCTTCGTTCTCTACCGTTTCTAAGCTATCGTTGTTAAATCACTTACTGTGATTGGTATAAAAACAGAAAACCCAACAGAGTTTTGGCTCTATTGGGTTTAGTCGTCTGGAAGAAGCAGTTCGTTACAGTTAACGTTGTCTTATCAAAAGAGGCATAGCTTAGGTTCAGCTTTGATTTAATTGGTCTTTACTAAGACTCAGACCAATTAAATTTGCTGTCGTCGACACCTTCTTTTTCTTCTTTAACACGTTCACGACGGTATTGTTCTTCAACTCTTGCCGCATCTATCTCTTGCATGATAGCTTCGATATCCGCTAATTCATCGGTTTCTGTAAACTCACCGGTTAGCTTAGTATCTGGCTTAAGGTCGCCCTTCTCGTACAGAGCCCATATTTCCTTAGCATACTCTGTCGTTGATAACTCTGGTGCAAACTGAGCGTAATAATCACGAATATTATTTACGTCGCGAGTCAACATCCACTCTGCATTATTATTGGCAGATGCATCAACCGCTTGTGGTAAATCAATGATCACTGGACCATATTCATCCACAAGCACGTTGAACTCAGACAAGTCGCCATGAATCAAACCAACACACAGCATTTTGACCACGTAGGTCATCATGACTTGGTGATCTTCAATCGCTTGTTCAGCTGACATCACGACATCGTTTAGTCTTGGCGCGACATAACCGTCATCATCAGTGACTAGCTCCATAAGAAGCACGCCGTCGAAACAGCCATAAGGAATGGGTACACGAACGCCTGCCTCTGCCAATTTATATAAAGCATCAACTTCAGCGCTTTGCCATACTTTTTCTTGTTGCTCACGACCGAAACCCGAGCCCTTTTCCATGGCTCTAGCTCGACGGCTATTACGGACTTTGCGCCCTTCTCGATATGCTGTCGCTTTCTTGAAGCTACGTTGGCTTATTTCTTTATAAACCTTGGCACAACGGATCGTATCGCCGCAGCGTACTATATACACTGACGCTTCTTTGCCACTCATCAGTTGGCTTGTTACCTCGTCGACTAAACCATCGTCAACTAAAGGCTGTATTCTTTTTGGTATCTTCATGCCGCCTTTATACAGCAGTTATCTTACAGATAGAAATATTAACTTAAGAAATGAAGAAGTGATTATCAATTGGTTCTTAAAACCATTAAGAATTGGGGTGATTGTTTTTTTAAACAGCGATTTGGTGTTGATGTCACTTGATTGGAGTAATGGCTGTGTTTGTAGATCGGTAGGCTTTTAAGTCTAACACTTTAAGTGTCACTGGTTGGATCATATCGATCTAAATTAGGATTTGTTGCGACGACAGCGTTCTGAACAATAGATGACATTTTCCCAGCAACGCTCCCACTTCTTGCGCCATGCAAATGGTTTTTGGCAAACCGGACATATCTTCGTGGGTAGATATGGTTTCTTGTGCATTGATGCTTCCTTATCGCTGAATGAACTTTCTTCGTTTACTAGAGATTCCCCATTACGCTCGCCCCTCGCTTCGATGAATGACGGCGGTGAAAGATAACAGCCCAACGCCGTCAACCTCCAGAAGGGAGAGCGACAGAGCCGATGAGCTGTTTTATCTTTATCTATGCCTGCATGTATTTGTACACACAGAGAAAAGTTTAACTAAACAACAACCTTGTATTGTTCTTCCATTTCACTGAAGCCAAGGCCTGAGTGTTTGGTCACCTTGAGCTGCACAGGCACGCGCTCTTTCAATGCTTCTACGTGGCTTATCACACCAATCATCTTGCCTGAAGCGTTCAAGTTATCTAATGCGTTAAGCGCTATATCCAAGGTATCACTGTCTAGCGTTCCGAAACCCTCATCGAGGAACAACGAATCAATACTGGTTTTGTGGCTTACAAGATCAGATAGCGCTAACGCTAGTGCCAAACTCACCAAGAAGCTTTCACCACCCGAGAGCGTTTTGGTATCTCGCATCACATCGCCCTGCCAAGTATCTAGCACTTGCAACTCTAAAGCATCATCAGTCTTACGTTTCAATTCATAGCGCCCATGCAAACGTTGTAGCTGTTTATTGGCTAAGTACACCAAGTTCTCAAGTGTTAAGCCCTGAGCGAACTTACGGAACTTGTCACCATTTCTTGAGCCAATCAAAGAATTCAAACGTGATATGTCATCAAACTCCAATTGCTGTTCTTCTATCTGTTTGAACAAGTCTTGTTGGTTGCTGCGATTCTGACGGTCGGTCTCTAGATTCGCAGAAATTGCACCTATTTGAGTAGCATGTTGTTGCTGTTCATTTTGACATTGAGCCATCGCTAGCTCTACTTCATTTTGCGGTAAGGCGCTCCATGTTTCGGCTTTCTCGTGAGCTTGCAGTTCAACTCTATTCGCTTTAGCACTGTTCAATCTCGCCTGTGCGCTTACGATTGCTTCTTCAAGTGTCTTCTTCAAGCTTTGAAGTTGAGTTCTAACCTCTTCGTCTAGCAACGCAGCTTCAAAATCAGCCTCACTTTCAAATGGGCTAGCTTTCATTGCTTCTAACCAAGCACGCTGCGCTTGCGTATGAGCTGATTGCTTGCTCATCAACTCTTCAGAGAAGCTTGTGTGTTTGGTTTGTTCGGTTCGATGTTCAAGTTCGCAACGGTTAAGCACCAACTGAGCGGCATCAAATGTACTCACCGCTTCAGTGACTTTTTGCTTCATCGCATTGCTGGTGGTTTGAATGTCTTTATCACCAAATAACTCTGTCCTTTCAGCAGTTACACGAGTGAGCTCTGACACTAAAGACTCACTCTCTTGCGTCAATGTCGCAAGCTCTTTCTCAAGGCTGCTCAACTTGTCATCTAGCGTTTTCAATTCAGCATTTTGAGTGAGTAGCTGCTTCTCAATATCGGCCTGTTGCTGTTTAGTTTGCTGCCATGTGTTTGATGCTTGCGATTTTGCAGTAAACCAATCATCAATATGCTCAAGTTCAGGTGCTTCAATAGAAGTTTGAACAATACTCTCTTTCAAAGAGTTCCATTGCTGCTCTTTCGTTTGAGCGATCTGAGCCACTTGTTTAATTGTGCTGTGGTTTTGCTTATTCAAGTCAGCTAAGCGTTGCTCGGCCAACTCAAGGTTAGATTGCGCCTTGTCAGCCATAACACTTACAGATAAGCGTTGTTTCTCAGCTTCGGCATAGTGAGCTTTAGCATCACCTAGCGCTTTGAGTTGCCGCGAGATCTGACTTAGTAGAAGTTCACACTGCTGAGCGAAAGTCGCAACTGAAGCTTCATTGCCTAAATCGCTTACCGTTAACAATGCTAATTCTGGAGCCGTGCCAACGAAATCCGATAAGCTCTGCTGAAGCTTACCAACAATGCCTTGCCAGTTAAGTTGAGCTTGCTGAATATCCTCTTGCGCACGTTGAATGTCATCGTTAAGCCCCGTAATCATTGGTGCTAGAGAATCTAACTGTTGACGGTGCTCTTGGCCGTCCTTTTTAATAACCGCTAGCTCATGCTTTTCACGTTCTTGTTGAGCAACTAAGTTGGCAATATCTTGTGACTGCTCAATATAATGGTCTGTTGAACCACACAGCGGGCATACAGATCCAGATTCTAATGCTGCACGATATTTTGCCAGTTCGCCTTCTTGATCAATCAAGCGCGTTAATCGCTCAAGTGAAGTCTCTTTTTCTTTGTATCGCTCCACCAGCACTGCACGCTCTTTCGAAAGCTTGTCGACCAACTGAGTGTTAGTTTGATGTCCCTGAGTTTTAGCGTGCAGCTGTTGCTGGGCATTTAAGAAGCCACGATTAACCTCAAGCAATGAGTGCGTATTGCGATTCCAAAACTCCAACAGATTTTTTTGTGCATTCAACACTTGTTCACTGGTGTTGCCTTGCAATGCTTCCCATTGTTGCTCTGCATTGCTTTCCTTTACAACCAGTTCAGCTAATGCTTTGTCTTGCGATGCTTTTTCTTCTTGAGCTGACTTGATCACTGATTGCTGAGCATCAACCGCAGACAAGGCTTGCTTCGCTAAGTTCAACTGCTCTGAATGCTGACGCTCAAGGGTGCGAACTTGCTCTACTTTGGCTTGCCACTGACCTAAGTATTTTTCTAGATGTTGGTCAGCTTGATGAGTATTTAGGTAATCAGTGCTGATTTGCTCTTGTTGTTTCAGCTCATCAGTTTTTTGCACTAAAACGAGCTGTTGATTACGCTGTTGCATTTGTTGGTCGTTTAGCGTGTTCGCTGCGTTAACGGCCGCTGTCTGTTTATCTTTGAGCACTGCAATTTGGTTATCGAGTGGGCGAACTTGCTCAATGATCTTCTCCTGATCTTGCTGCTCGGCTTTGACTTGTTCGACAATCACACTGCTTTGAGTCAGTTTAGTCTGTGCGTCTTGTTTTTCTGCATCACGGACAGCAAGTAACTTGGTACTGTTGCCTAAGTTAGCTTGAGTAGTGTTGACCTCTTGCTCGCAACGCTTTAGATCTTTGTGCATTGGACGCAGTTTTTCAGCAGGTTCACTGTTTGCTAAACGAACTAATGATGTTTGGTTGCGATCTAGTTCATCTTGAGCCGTTTTAAGATCGTGCTCACTGGTCGTGATAGTTTGCTCAGCTTTGGTCACTTCTTTCCACCAACTGAGATGTGCTTGCCACTCTTTCAGCTGATCGGCTAAACGCTTCTGTTCAGCTTCGAGAGCCTCTCGCTCGCCAGTCAGTTCTTGGATTTGCTCTTCAGACAGTAAACTCACGCCTTCTGCTTTCGCTTTAAGGTGATTAAGTGACTCTTCGCTCGATTTGAAGTGATCATAAATACGCTCTGAAATCAGGCTGTAGACTTCTGTACCAGTCAGCTCTTCAAGGAGTTCTGCTCGATCATTTGCATTGGCATTTAGGAACGCTGCAAACTCACCTTGTGAAAGCATGATCGATTTAGTGAAGCGAGAAAAGTCCAAACCCGTTACGGTTTCAACCATCTTAATTTTCTTAGTCAGCTGCGTTTCTAAAACCACATCGCTGTCTGCATCTGCAAACTCACAAGTTGGCGTTTGCAGCGCGCCATCGTGCTTACCACGAGCTCTTTTATGATGAAAGTTCGAACGGTAAGTTTTTCCTTTTACTTCAAATTCAATCTCAGCAAAACATTCGCCAGTGCCGCGCGTCATCAGCTCATTAGTGCCTTTGGCGATACTTCTTAACCGTGGTGTACGATGAAACAATGCCAAACAAATCGCATCAAGAATCGTCGTCTTACCGGCCCCGGTAGGGCCGGTGATCGCAAACAAGCCGTTTTCGGCAAAAGGCGACTGTGTGAAATCGAGCTTCCAACGCCCTTTCAAAGAGTTTAAGTTTTCAAATTCTAAGCTTAAGATTTTCATTCTTGATTACTCTTCTGTACCGTTTAAATCATCAGTTCCATGAGACACTTCGACAATTACTTGCTTGAACTTCACCGTCATTCTTTCTAAGCGCGCTTTCTCTGTATCGCTTTCAAACTCCTCGAGTGCGATACGTTTCTCAAACACATCTATTGGCGTGAGTTCCGCTAATGTCTCTGCTGATTCTTGCTCTAACGATTGGTTTCGGCGCTCTCTTGCTCTTCTTAACTGAAGTACTTCAACGTTTAAGTCTTCGGTTAAGGCACGCATGCGTTCTTGTAAATCCGATAGATAGTCTTGTGCTCGAACTTCAATCGACAACCACACGCTTTGGCCTTCTTCCAAACCAATATATTGATTCAGTTGAGATTCAATCTCGCTCAAATCACCTTTGATTTCGGCCAACAGTTGGAATGTCGGGACAGACAATTGAGAAATGGTGCGTTCGCCTTCAACAAACTCAACCACACACACTTGCTTTTGAGATTTCAATTCATCAAAACTGAGCGGGATTGGTGAGCCGCAGTAACGAATGTGTTCTCGCTTAGCAACAACTTGAGGTCGGTGAATATGTCCAAGCGCGATGTAATCGGCATTTGGAAAACCGTCGGCAGCAAAACCATCCAAATTACCAACGTATATATCACGCACCGAGTCAGATTGCTTCACACCCATTGCGGTTAAGTGCCCTGTCGCAATGATCGGCATTGTGTCGCGGTTAGCAAAAGTATCGCGTTTTTCGACTGCTGCATCGTAGACATCTTTATAATGCTGCTTAATCGCGTCGCCCAACTGTTTCTGACGCTCAACACCCGACACGCCTGCTTGGCTGGTTAAAACATCACGAGGGCGGATGAAAGGGATCGCACAAACTAGCGCTTCAACCTCGCCGCCCTTACCTTTCAGCTCGACAACCTGAGTCGCATGATCTTCATTGGTATTTGGAATCACGTCCGCGCCCATATACTTCAACAATTGCTGTGTTTCTTTAAGTACCGACACAGAATCATGGTTACCGCCCAATAGCACTAACTGGCAACCAATTTTATTCGAGTCGACAACAAACTTGTTGTACATCTCACGGGCATAACTTGGCGGTGTGCTGGTATCGAAGATGTCACCAGCCACGATAATTGCGTCGATATCGTGATCAGTAACTTGCTCTAGCAACCATTGTAAAAATCGTTCATGTTCGTTTTTGCGGCTTTTATTGTAGAAGTTTTGGCCAAGATGCCAATCTGACGTGTGAAGAATTTTCATTGCGGCTCACTGGATGTCTATAATAGCTTTAATCTATCAAAATACCGATCAACTACCAAATGGGTTAGCATTATTTTCCTTTTATAAGCTTGTGAAAAACAATAAAATTCAGGCTTTATAGGCTTTGTTTTCAACGTACCATCAATCGATACTTTTCATATGAAAAAACCGCTCAAAGTTAGAGCGGTTTTGATGTGTAAATCGAGTTAACTTAGAACTTAATGGTTGGGACGATTCAACTGTAGCAAGTCCCACTTAGTACCATACAGATCTTGGAAAACCACGACCGTTCCGTACGCTTCTTCTCGTGGCTCTTCATTAAACACAACACCTTTCGCTTTCATTAACTCATAATCACGCCAAAAATCATTGGTCTGCAAAAACAAGAATACACGGCCGCCAGTTTGGTTGCCGATCGCTTTTTTCTGTTCCTCATTGCTCGCCTGAGCTATTAGCAAGTTAGTACCGTTCGAGTTGGGTGGCGACACCTGAACCCAACGCTTACCACCACCTAAATCAGTGTCTTCAACCAAAGTAAACTGAAGTTTCTTAGTATAAAATTCGATTGCATCGTCATAGTTTTCGACGACTAGTGCGATATTTCCAATTTGTTGTTGGATTAGTTCAGACATCTAGCATTCTCGGTTTTGTCAAAGATAAGATTCTACACATTATACCTTCTTTACGAACCTACTGAGCTACAAAAAAGCCCACGGTATCGCTTGATAACGTGGGCTCAAAACTAACGGGTCACTTTGTAAACCAATTAGTTAGTCACTCATTCAATTCACTTAACTAATCATTAAATTATCTGATGATTGAATCAACTGACGACTAAAATTTAAGCTATTTTATGACCCAAAATATGAAGCTGTTAGAAGTTGTACGAAGCACCTAAAGTAACGCTGCTGAACGCCACATCTCTGCTCGCGATTCTATTGCCATTGTTATTAAAGAGTTCGATGTTTACGGCATCTGCCTGTGAAATTAGACGCAGTGTAAGGTTCTCAACCGGGGTATATTCAACACCAACACCGAAGTGAAAACCAGCACCAGAATCGTCATCAATGTAGCTCGAACCATGAGCGTTTAGGTCAACATAGCTCAGGCCAGCCAACACGAAAGGTCGGATTGAGTTATCAAATGTGTAACCTACATTTGCAGCAACAGAAAAAGAGGTCGGCGACAACACTTTAGTACCAAATTTTTCGTAGTCAGCGTAATCCGTGTAACCAAGTTCGATACCTACAATACGGTTAAATTGGTAACCGCCGTAAAGGTTATAACCCATGCTTTCAGCATCTAAACTACCAGCCCCGTCAGTGTCTGAATCTTGGTAGACACCAAGGCCTGCACCAATGTATGGACCGCCTTCGATACCAGCAGCATAAGTAGGAAGTGAAACCAAGCCAACTAGGCCTAATAGAAATGTTGATTTAAGCATGTAAATACCCTTTTTAGTCTGTCCTACAATAGCGCAACAGTTGGATTGGATGTATTCCGACACCAATCCAACTGTTGCGCTACTGTTTAAAAAAATGAAAAATAAAGCCTCCCATGAATAATAAAACAGCGTTCATTTAGAAAGCGAATGGGAAACTAGCACAACATTTTAGCGCTATCAAGCGAACCTGTAGCCATATTTTATCAGTCTCAAAAGTGAGACTTTGCCCTCACCATGGTTAATATTCAGAGCGTCACTGTTCAAATAACACTCGAAAAAGGCAAAAATAAACAAATTAGAAATAAGTTAAACAGGCATGAAATGTCATGTGGAACAGAAAGTTAGAAGACGGAATGTTTAAAGACAGAAAGTTAGACAACAAAAATTAGAAGGCCGTAAACTAAACGGCCTCACAGTTCGATACGCAAGAACTAAATAACTAAAGAAACCGCAATCGACGCCATGATCATACCAATCACAAACTCCAACACTTTCCACGCTCTTGGATTCTTAAACAGCGGAGCTAAAAAGCGAGCGCCATAGCCAAGAGAGAAAAAGAACACAAATGATCCGGTGATCGCGCCCGCACCAAATAGCATGTGGTTAGGTTGATATTGCGTAGAGATCGACCCTAGCAAGACTACAGTATCCAAATAAACGTGCGGGTTCAGCCATGTAAACGCTAAACACATCGCCATCGCCTTTATTAGTGATTCCTTGGTATCTCCAACTCCCTCAAGCGCATG
The DNA here is from genome assembly GCF_029890535.1 of Vibrio sp. S/42/10. NCBI lineage: Bacteria > Pseudomonadati > Pseudomonadota > Gammaproteobacteria > Vibrionales > Vibrionaceae > Vibrio > Vibrio sp. S/42/10. The sequence goes on from NZ_JAKMZC010000015.1 coordinate 72,400, forward strand.
AGTCTCGGTGAAAGACGAACGTAAACTCAAGAACGCATACACGCCTAAAAATACTGCCCCACCGTAACGAGCAAATTGCTCGATTTGTGGAAACTGCTTCACAATCGCGCCGAAGCCTGTCACACCGAAGCTAATCAAAAGGGCATCTGAAATAGCGCAGACCAAACAAATGGCAAACACATGTTGATTCTTCAGACCTTGTTTAAGAACAAAAGCATTTTGAGAGCCGATCGCGAGGATCAACGAAAGCCCGAGAGTGAAACCAGCAAAGTAAGTCGACATTAAACTAAATCTTTAAGTTTGAATGAGTTGAAAGTAACAACGGTTTTAGCACTAATTGTTGTCTTGAAAGATCAGTTGGCATTAATTGAGCTCAATAGTCATAAATTGGCTGTGAGGATCAAGCGAATAATCCGAAAAGGGTTGGCAGTAATCAAAGCCAAACTTCTCATACAAACTACGAGCAGGTTGAAAGTACACTTCTGAACCGGTTTCTAGGCTAATACGTTGATACTGGCGGGCCGTTGCGGTTTCCAAAACGTGTTGCAATAGTTTGCTTGCGACACCGGATTTCCTTGCAAACTGACTCGTTCTCATCGATTTAAGTTCGGCGTGTTGGGTATCAAGTTCTTTGATTGCCACACAACCAAGTAACTGGTTCTCTTTCCAAGCACTGAAAAAGGTAACATCTGGCGACTTTAAACCCTTAATATCCAGTGCGTGTACACTTTCTGGTGGAGATGTCGCATACATATCCGCCAAATGCTCTTCAAGCAATGCAATCACTTCTCCACCCGACAAGTCGTCAATTTTTATTTCCATAACTGATTCATTTTCCTTAATAAATTATTAATCAACTTTCGATACCGTAAAATTACTCTATCCTAATACCTAGCGAATAACACACTGTAACGATGGAGTGTCGCTGTATTTCTCGTGTACCCTTTTTGACACATACATGACAACAAGACAAGTCTTAGCACGAGCACGACATTAGCTTTTGCTTAAAGCACCTATTTTCAATGAAAAATAAGCAGTCAGGTCGATATGGGTATCTAACTAGATTTAACCGCCGTAATACCTTGTCGGAATTTCGATTCTTCACAAGGGCGTATGACACTTCAAAATCACCGAAGAATCGATGTCGACAATCAGAACGCTCATATCTTCGGTTACCAAGACCGAGTAAAAAGCGTTATCTAGACGCTATCAGGGTAGGCTTACAAAAGGAAAGTTGTACACTGACATCCCAACTAGTAAATGTTAGATATTGACGATTTTTAAGTTGACTAACGATACCGATGCTCACACTGTTGGTGGCATGGTCATTAAGTGCTTGGCTAGTAATCAAGAACAGTACTGAATGCACATGAATTTATCGAAGATTTGCTTGTTATTTTTAGGTTCTAGTTTACTATGCGCCACCCCAATTATTTCAGCAAATGCTGTAGGCCACTATGTCCGCCAACGCACTCTACACCGACCTATCGGGTTATTATGATTTAATGTGTGTCGATATTGACTACCAAGCGCAAAGTAACTGCGTTCGTAGGCTACATCAAATTTTCGGAAATGATGGAAAAACTCACCTAGACCTTGGTTGTGGCACCGGCCCACACGTTCGTCACTTCATTAACTATGGCTACCAAAGTAGTGGGCTTGATCTGAACAAACCAATGTTAGACATCGCTCAAGCTCGCTGCCCAGAAGCCAGCTTTTCAGTGCAGAACATGAGTAATTTTGAAGTATCTGAGCCACTAGATCTGATCACTTGTTTCTTATACTCCATCCATTACAACGATGGCATCGAGAATTTGAAAGCGTGCATTACAAGCGTTCATAAAGCGCTTAAACCTGGCGGTGTATTCTGCTTTAACGTGGTAGATAAAGATAAGATCAGCAACGATCTGTTTGTTCGACATACCACAAACCAAGCGCAAGACGATTTTACGTTCCGTTCAGGTTGGTATTACTCTGGCGAAGGTGATAAGCAAGCGCTGAAACTCAGCATTGAAAAAACGACCGCAGGTGAAACGCAAATATGGAATGATGAACACCCAATGGTGGCGTTCAACTTCAAAGCGCTGTTCGAAATATTGAAGCCCTATTTTGAGGTTCATACTTTCGAACACGATTACGACAAACTTTTGCCTTGGGATCTAATTTCAGGCAACGCGCTGATAACTTGTGTCAAAGCCTAATGGATTCCTAGCTATATAGCTTATTAGCTTACATTACCGACATTATTTAACTAAGTAATGTATGAGCATTAGATCTAAAGAACCCACACGATGTTAAGTCGTGTGGGTTCGTTATTTTATCAGGCTCTATTTATCGAGTTACAAACAGACGGATTAGAAATCAGCGGTCATACCAACATAGTAAGTACGTGGCTGTTCAACATAACCTAAGTATTCTAGTTCGTTTGATACTGATTCGTCAGTTAAATTCGAGATACCCGCACGCAGACGTACTGAATCGTTCACATTATAAACGGTACCAATATTTAACGTCGTGTAAGCATCTTGAATTAGATCGGCTTCGATTTGGCGCTCGCCACGGTAACGCGCACTCACGAATGTGTTGAGGTCATACGTAGGATTCCAGCTCAATTTAACTAAACCTGAATGCTTGTAACGCTCAAGAAGTTCATCACCCGTAGATTTATCTTCCGTATCTAGATATGTGTAGTTACCCGATACGCCCCACTCGTCTGAAATTTGGTACTGACCCGCAATTTCAACACCTTGAATGATCGCTTCGGCTACGTTCTCGTATGTTTTTGCGCCGAGTTCACCCGTTGATGAACCATCAGGATTTTCACACTGACGAGCGCTTTCGTTCCAATCACCACCTTGTGGGCAATAACCTTCTGTTCTGTCGATCAGATCATTGATTTCGTTACGGAATAACGCAGCTTCTACATTCCAACGTGGTTGCGTGTACACGGCTGCCAACTCGTAGTTCAAACTTGTCTCAGGTTTTAGATCTTCATTACCAACCAGAGCACAGCCTCCCTTGCAACTTGATACTTGATAATCAGGTTGGTTTTGAGTCAATGATGGTGCTTTAAACGCTTTACCGACACCACCCTTAATGATTAAGTCATTGGTAGTTTGGTGAACAAGGTACACACGCGGGCTAAACTCTTCGCCGTAAAGTTCATGTTTATCTAAGCGACCACCGATCGTTGCTGTCAGTTGCTCGGTCATTAGCCATTGGTCTTGAATAAATAATGCACCTTGATACGCTTCGGACGTGCCGCTCACTAGGTTTTCTTTATTGGTCAACTCACTCAGTTGGTAATCCATACCAAACGTTAATGTGTGACTATCGCCAAGATAAGTCGTTGCAGACGCTTCAACAATTTGAGTCAGTTCTTCGATATCGCTGCTGAAGTTGTTTCCTAAATCGGCTGCATCGTTATCCGTTACGTTCTCGCGAGAATAACGTACTTGAGTATCGCCCCAACTCCAGTAACCGCTGTGTGTAATAGCTTGGCTATGACGAACCACGTGAGTATTGGACTCAATCACTGAGCTAGAACTTTCAGCGGCAGATTCACGCTCGTCATCACTGTAACCAAAGTCGAAATCGAGAGTTTGGTTGTCTGTTGCATGCCATGTCAGGCTTGCTAACATGCTCAGCGTATCTCGGCCTTCTAATGCTGTTACATCTTCACGATCGTAACCTGAATTATGCGTACCTGAGTATGGTTGCCATGCATTACGGCTCGTTTGGTTAACAGACACTCGAGCAAATAACTCATCTTCAATCAGCGCACCTGAAGTGGTTAAGCCAACTGAGTATTCTTGTCCCCCGTTGCCATCCATAGGGGATGAGTTATCCATGCTTACTGTAGAGCTCCAGTCATTTTCTGGTGCTTTAGTAATGATGTTGATTGTACCGCCCATACCATCAGAGCCGTAAAGCGCCGACATTGGGCCACGAATAATCTCAACACGTTCAATTGAGTCAGCTGGAATAGTAGATAAGTCAAAATCGTTACCGCGGATAATCGCGCTTGCTGAACTTAGACGACGGCCATTAACCATGATAAGCGTATAATCAGAATCCATACCACGAATCGAGATCATCTGACGACCAGCACGAGTGCTGTCAAAATCAGACTCCACACTGGTTGACTCAGCAACGATGTCAGCCAAAGTAATACCGGGGCTGTCTTCTATGTCTTGGGCAGTGATAACCGACATTGAGGCTGGTGCTTTTTTCAAAGCCATTTCAGTACGAGTCGCCGTAACAACCATCTGTTCATCCGTGTCAGTCACTTTTGTTTCCGCTAACACGTTAGCCGAAAGTGACGAACAAAGAACAGCAATTGCGATCGATAAAGGTGTGCGAGTTAAAAGAGATCTCTCAGACATGATATGCATTCTTATATGTGATTGGTAATGATAATGGTTTGCATTAGACATTCACTTACCATTGTTATCAATGAAAGTTTCATACCAAAAATTGATTTTCGCTATTCAATATTCACATACATAAAAATAAGCATATTCAATATCTTTCAATAACCAAGCTCACATTTTACATACCTATTAATATCAGATTTAAAGCCATAGTAAGGTTAATAACTTGCGCTGAAAGCCGCTCGCTAAGCATAAACCTCTTTAAAGAGGTCCCTTACCCAGCGACACATTGGGTCGTTGTGAAAACGTTTATGCCAGTATAAATACACATCTTCAGATGGGTGGCGAAGTGCTTTAGGAACGCGTTTACAAATGAGGTTCCTTTGCTTTGCAGCTTGCAGTGCAAAAGGCGTAGGCAAGTGGAAGATGATGTCGGTCGCTTCCGCCATGTCAGGCGCTACGTTAAAATTCGACAACTGGATGGGAATCGAGAGCTGACGTTGCTTATCAATCAAACCGAGATCTTTAAATCGACTCTCAATTGAGAGCTTCTTGTCTCCTTGCAAAGAAATTTGACCAAGATGACTGTTGAGCAAATCATCGACCGTAATTTCTTTATCAGCCAAGGGATGGTCTTTATTCATCAATAAGCGGTAATCGCGACTGATCACGAACATTCGATACAGGTTCTGTTCTGAACTCAATGGTTCATGAGTCGACAATACAAAGTGTGCATCCCCAGACAACAAAGGGTCGAAGTGTCTTTTAGGAATAGAATCAATATCGACAATCATGTTCGGTGCTTGCTTACGTATCTCCGCGACCACTTTAGGAAGCAAGTGTGCCACTTGAGGAACAAGGCCGAAAAATCGAACCGTTGTGTCACTGTTGTGAGGTTCGAACACATCGCCATGCACCAACTTTTCTAACCGAGTCAGTACCGAATTCAAATCTTGCTTAATCGCTTCTGCTTTTGGCGTCAATTCATAGCCATATGCCGCTCTCACCAACAAGTCATCGTTAAATACCGTTCGCAGTTTTTGCAGTGAACGACTCACTGTTGGTTGGCTCATATCAAGAGCTAATGCCGTGTTAGAAACATGCTTCTCTTCTAACAGGTGTTTGAGGATGACTAATAAATTGAGGTCGACTTGTGCAAGATTCATTTTTTAAATAATTAGATCACATAAAATTCAGTGTACGCATAGTGCATTTTCTCAATAAATAATACAATTGATAATCACTCTTATTTTGATCTAAAGCAAACATGATTTACTTGATTTGAGTTTAAAAACGACTTTAGCAATGTCTAGTCTCATTAACTTTCGGCCTTCCACATCTACCAACTGTATTAAGAACTACAGATAAAAAAAGAGAGGCAAAATGCCTCTCTTCTATCGTTGTTTGTTATCTTATCACTAACTTCTAACGAGCTTACAGCTTTGTCCAAGCATCTTGCCAGTATTGGCTGACTGCAGGGGCGTAAGCTGGGCTTGCACACCATGCAGTGTATGGCCAAGGCTTACATTCGTATAAGGCATTGTCGCTACCCATTACAATGTCACCCGCTGCGTAACTTGTACCCGCAACATATGGAGGATAATTGCCTGGAGGTGGTGTTGTGCCGCCGTTTGCCTTTACAGAGAATAAATTGTTTACCATCACTATTTCACCGTCGGCTGCCTTACCAACCACTTCAAATGAGTATTGGCCCTCGGCTACATCATAGAGATCCATTGTAATAGTACGGCTATCAACCAAGTTCACTTTCTCCTGTTCAACAACAGTACCTGCGCTATTTATCACCATTGTTGTAACATCAAGTGCTTCGCTTGAAGTCAGTGTCACCTCTAAATGTACATGGCCGTTGTCCGGTGCGTATTCAGATTGTAGGCCCGTTACTTGAAGTTCTAAGTCACCGCCTGGATCTGGATTTTCACCACCACATGAACTTTCTGAAACCTTTTTCCAAACGCCCCACTCACCTGTCGTCCCTGGCTCTTCGCCACGAGTATACCAACCCGCAGCCCACGTTGAGCCGTCATGCGAAACTTGGTCACCTTCAACATAAACGGTGTCAGTATCCCATGCCGTAGCACAGTTAGACCCATCAGTCACAGACACTTTACGTTCAGCAGTGACGGTTTGGTGAGCACTGTCTGTCACACTATATACAAGCGAGTAGCTGCCTATTTCATTCACATCGACACTGCCAGAATGTGAGATGGTACTTGTTAGATCGCCATCTTCAGCATCATTCGCCGTCACTCCTGCCATAGCATCAAACGATGCGCCTAGCATGACCGTGGTATCAGATACGCCGCCAAACGTAGGCTTTTGGCTGTACACTTCAACCATTCTTGCATTAGCCGTTTCGTTATTGTCGCTGTCTTTTACACGGTAAGTCAGAACATAAGTGCCAATAACTGCTGTTTCAACATAGCCCTCTACGTCGATTGATGGCGTTAGATCACCGTCTTCTTTATCTGTTGCAGTCACACCTTCCATTGGTTCAAAGACAACACCGTGCAGAACTCGTGCATTCTCGATACCTTTCAGTACTGGTTCGCCTTCAACGGGTGGTGGCGTCACTTGACCATGAACAAACGGGCCATAATCTTTAATAAACTGTTCGCTGTACTCGTGACCGTTCTTGTTGGTGCCCATGTCCCAGTTGATAGACCAGGTCATCACGCCTCGCAAAGGTTGACCTTGAGCTGTTAAGGTTTCGAACGCGGCGTATAAATCTTGAGGGTCTTTTACAAAACCCGTCGCTGCTGCGTCAATGCTTGAAGGAATACCAAACACAAGTTTGTCGTGTGGAATCTTGTCGAAACCGCGTGTTCCGTTGATAAGAGAGTCAGATATGTAGTAGATAAACTCTTCTTTTAACGCATCGTTGTTCTGAGCAATCCAACCTACACCTTCAACCCAGATACCATCGCCACCTTGATTGTAAAACTGCGGGTTAATCCAATCGTAGTAACCTTCTAGATTATCGATGTAAGGGACATATTTGCCACCTGACGTTAAATAGGGAAACTCTGGAGCCATCGTAATTAGGAAGTTTTTATCTTCAGTGCGGTAGTGGTCTTTCACAAGCTTAAGCGCGTCTGGAATCACGGTTTGGTTGTTGGCTGCCGTCACTGCCGCTTGTTCTAAGTCGATGTCTAGGCCATCAAAACCGTAGTGTTCAGTTAGACGAATAATCTCGTCAGCAAACGCTCTTTCATCACCTGTTTTTAATTCTATGTGTGCATCCGCACCACCCAGAGCTAACAGTACAGAGCGGCCTTGTTTGTTAAGTTCAGAAATTTGATCGATAAATTGTTGTTCTGAAACCCCAATAATTGGGTCCAGTTTGAAAGTAGGAATTCGACCATCAGCCACATCGTACACTTTCATGAATGACACATTCACAATGTTGTACATTGGGTTCACTTCATCCAATGTTACGCAAGGCGCATTACCACCTTGGTAACCCGCACCATCACACCAATTGTGCCAGTAACCAACCACAACGCCCGAATCTGGATTTGTCATGTCCGATCCATTCGCATAAACAGCGCCAGACATTGCGGCCATGCCGACCGATACTGCTAATTGCAGAGCTTTACGTTTCAACATTTATCCCACTTCCTAACCAACAGTTGTGCCAATCACAACCAAACCAATTCATTTTAGTCATGAATATTTATGGATCAGTAATGGAATTTTTATAAAAATTGAGGCTTTGAATTAACTTGTGATTTTAAGTCACAGATTGAATAACAAAATCAATTTGATTTTGACTTTTCATTGAAAATATAACGCTAAAATTCTGAATTTCATGCATTTAATATTGATAGAAGAAATGGTTAAATGGACTTAATTCACATCAATAATTATTAAAAAGTTAGAATCATGGGTCAATTCAAAGTTGCATATAGACTTTTAAACATGCCGTTGTTAAGGCTTCCAAATGGCCAATGACAAGTCTCTGTCAAACATTAGTTAACCATCATACCTATCCATCAGTTTTAATAACTGTTGTGTTAACCTTTCGTCTCAAATTTCTGGAGATATGTATGGGACGAATCACCAAAAACCAACGCGAGGACAATTTCGCTTCTTACAACGCTCTTATTCTCGATATTTTCCTCAACGAGGGTTGGGATCACGTCACTTATGATCGACTAAGCAAAGAAACCGGCCTTAGAAAAAGTACCTTGCAAGGCTACTACCCAAGTAATGCCGATTTCGAAGTTGCAATCAAAGGAAAGGTATTCCCTATCATTTTGCAGCACCTTGATTTCATGTCAAAGACCCTCCTTCTTGAGTCTTGGAAGAAAGCCATGAAAGTTACTCAATTTAAAATGATCATGCGCATGTTTGTAATGCAGGCTCACAAAAAAGGTTCTGAAGGTTCAGGTCGATTAGGGGTACTTGGCCTAGCAAAATATATCTCAGACAGGCTCCCGACCGAAGACCCACTCGAAATTATCCAATTACTGTTCGGCCTTACCGTAACCGAGCTGTTAAATATAGATCGTTCTCATATGCCAACATAGAAGCTCAATTAAAGTTCCATTCGTCACACAGCACGCGTTAAAAGTTTTACCCCTTCGGTATGAAATGGAAATAAACTGGGCGTTATAAAGCCCTAATTTATTTCACCACTAGGGTTTATTTGAATAGTAACTGGTTAGAGTGTTGATAAAACGTTGCTTATCCGTTTCTGGCAGTTGATTTATTCCCGCAGCTGCTTTTCTACCACCCCCCGTATCAAAGCTCGCGCAAATTTCATCTGCACCTGTTCTCTTTGATAATGGAGCACGTAAGCTTACGGTGTAAGATTTATCGTCTTGATTCTTCGTTAAAACGGCTTGTGCTCGACTTGGATCTTGATTCACGATTTCATTGCCAAAGACACCACTAATGCGACGCGCCCAAGTCTCACCGGGTAGCTCAAACACTCGAGCAAATTCACTCTCATGGACAGGTGTAATGCTCATGAGTTTTTGGTGGTCATTTTTATAAGCATTGCGTAATTGGTAAAACACAGAATCTTGATCTGCTAGAAGATCAAATGGGTTGGGGTACTGGTAAAGAGCTTGGTAAAGTTCAATTGGCGTGAAATGTAAATCACTCAACGAACTGCCATATCCGTTGTAGTTAACTAAAGTCCCTAACTCCTCTAAGAAATCAATTTCAGCTTGATCCAATCCATTCTCAACAGCTAACTGAACAGCGACAGCTTTTAGGTTATCACCAAAGGCGGCAGCAATTGCCCATGCCACATGCTCACCCTTTAACTTTCGATTTATCAACAAACTAGTGCAGCATTCAGGTGCAGTATCAATCAAAGTTTCAAGATATCTAGATTTCGGCACTTCTCCCGTACGATGGTGATCGCAATAGAAAACGTCGATACTTGCGTCTAGTAGTGAATGGAGTGCGGATAGATTTTTCTCCATAGATACATCTAAGACCGTAACAGATGAACTATCACCTTGTTTACCTTGCCCCATCATCTGATTAACGACTTGAGATACCAACTTGATATCGCGCTTCACACCAGTAACGAGTACACTCTCTTTAGGCTGACTTAAGCGAAGTTGTAACAACGCGATGATGCCGTCTGCGTCTCCATTAAATACGTCGTAGTGCATTTTGTTCCTCTTCCTTTAAGCTCTAAACGTCAGTCAAATAAGCTAATAAAATCGATAATGTAGCTGCCTTTTACAGTCTGTCATCATTTTAGGTTTATTTCACAGATAGTTAAGTCTATTTTGGAATGCCTTATTCTCATCAGGTTCAAGAGATACATCTATAAACATTAGATTTTCCAAAAGCAAATATCATTTGCACTATTGTATGACATATATCACAGCAAGCTAGGGTCAAAAGATTATAAAATAAGCGCCTCCCACTTGACGATATAGAGACGAATGAACACTACAACCACTCTTGTTTATGACACTTTGAAAAGCCTTGCTGCTCACGCTCCTGAGCAGCACGCCGAGATTCGCCAGCGTTTATATGAGCAGTTGAGCCTGCCATTTAACAAGCAGCTCTCGTTATACGCTAACGTACTTGGGCCAATTAGCTCAGGTAAATTAGCGGGATGCGACAACATTGATAAGGCGGTTGAACTAGCACTAGACGTGCTAGAAGGTCGAAATAAGTAACCCCACGACTTCCCGCTTCAATCAATTACTACGATTAAACGACCCTGCTCCTCCCCCCCTATAGGGTCGTTTTTTTCTTATCTAACAACGTTCTTCCCTTTCCATTCATTTTTCGCTTTAATTTGTTTGTAATTATCTAATTATTTCAGACACAAAAAAGCGCAGACAAACTGCGCCCTCAGATTACTAAGTCTGATTAATACCTCGCGGCGATTTTTTCTTACCTACCGAATGAAATCAAACCCACTATGACGTTTTAAACTGCGCTACCGCTCTATCCATATCATGAGCTTGTTCTGCCACTTTATCTACCTCCATTAAGCAGTGTTGAGCCGATGCGTTGTTGTCGTTCGAAATGGTGTTAAGCTCCGTGATTGAATCACTCACTTGCGCCATCACTGCGCCCTGCTCTTCAATCGCAGATGCAATACGTTCAGAGTTGCCTTGAATACTTTCCATGTCGCTCAAGATAAGCTGCAAACTTGCATCCAGTTCTTCTGAATCTTTGAGTGTTAGTTGCCCTTGTTGATTACATTCGCCAATCTCGGTCATCGAAGCGTTCATTTGACTTTGGATTGCGGTGACTACACTGGTGATTTCAGTGGTTGACTGGTGCGTTCTACTCGCCAGCGCTCGTACTTCATCCGCAACCACAGCGAAGCCACGGCCTTGTTCACCTGCTCGCGCGGCTTCAATGGCTGCATTCAATGCTAGCAGATTGGTTTGCTCTGCAATCCCTTGAATGATATTGACCGCGTCGCCAATTTGATCAACATGATGGTTCAATGAACTGATCGAGTCTTGGCTGCTTGAAAGACGTTCAGACAGCTGGGTAATATTGTTTATAGTGTCTACAACCACTTCACGACCTTTATCAGCATTCACTTTGGCTTGCTGGACACCCTCCGCAGCCACAGATGTACTTTCTGAGATTTCACCGATGGTGAGCACCATTTCTTGCACTGAAGTGGTCATGGTTGAAGTATGGTCAGCTTGCACTTCAAACTGTTTGATGACCGATTCAAGCTCATCATGCATGTTCGACGTGCTTTGCGTCAGTTGCAGTGACTTAGATTGAGACGCCGCGATTAAGCCTTCCAACTGGTCAAGCAATTGGTTGAAATATTGGCCTAGCGTGCTGAGTTCATCTTTGCCATCAATGTGTGAACGAATGGACACATCGTTAGAATCGACAATGTTACGAATCACCGAAAGTAGAGATTCAATTTTACCGATGATAGAGCGGACAATTAACCAGCTGAACAGAATGATCGACACAAGCAATGTGACGCAAAGGATATTGTTAATCAGCGATAGCTTGTCCATCTCTTGTTGCGTTTGTTGCTCTAACACCGCTGAGAACTCTTTAAACTGAGTTTCTATAGCATGAGAACCGGAGCGTGCTTGTCCTAACAGACCTTCGTTGTGCTTCAAGCCAATGACTTGCTTCTGTGCGACCACTTGTTTAGCGGTATCTAACAACTTGCTTGAACTAACTGAAAGACCACTTGGATCGAATATGCCCTTTTCAATCAGATCATTAAACAAGTACAGTTCGACTTGTTGCTCTGCTTTGACTGTTGCACCGATGCTGTCTAGTTCTTCATGAAATCGACCGAGTAAGCCTTTATCTCGTGCTAATCCGTAGACTTCATAAGCTTTCGCCAATTCAACGAAGCTTACCTGATAGGCTTCAATGTCATCACGTAGCCGTGCGCTGTTGGCCAAACCCAAATCGCTAAGTACCGTATTGAGCTGAGATTCAGATTCTAAAAATTGGTTGTAGTTAACATCGAATTTATCGAGATATTTTAAATCGCTACGTAACAAAAAATCTTTTTCGTTGCGGCGAAGGTTAAGCAATCGTACTTCAAGTTCCTTGGTGATTTGTTTAGCTTGGCTCATTTGAGCCGTGGTATCTGCAAATTGTGAAGTGGTAAACAGCAATGCAATCATGCCGAAAATGGAAAATATTCCCAATGAATAGAGCTTGTTCTTTATGTTCATGTATGTGACTCGTCTTTACTAATCTAATAATAGGTATCTAAGTTTTTGTGTAACTTTTGTTATCTTATTTTTATGTTTATCTAGCTTCAGTTATCTATCTAGCTCTAGTCGTTTGCATAACCTAGGTTATTTATATAGTGATTAACTCGTACTGTTCTCAATTGGATTTGAGCTACCAATGAGAGCGCACCTAAAGTTAGAATTATCAATAACACAAATTTCTAACATGTACATTAGTTGAATTATAGATTTGGGAGGCAGCTATTTGACGGGTCGAACAAGGCTTAAACAGCAGGCTACGTAAGGCTTTGAATCAAATAACTTTCATACTGCATTGACCTCGGTTGCTATAATGACATTATTTGGGCTCATCAGAGGAACCAAAATTATGCTCAATTTCTTCGATTCATAAAAAATGGACCGCCCCTACTCGGGTACGATCCACTTATCTATGTTCTTGCTAGCGGTTAGTTGTCGCTATTCGTTCTCAGCTTTATACTCACTCGAACTAAAATGCTTTTACCATTTTTGTCAGACATTTCAGCAATACGACTTTTTCGTCTTCTTCGAATTCTTGTGTGAGTTCATTGACCAAATTCAAGTGAAGCTGATTGTGATGAAGATGGATCTTCTGCCCTTCATCGGTCAACGCTACGACTATCGCACGTCGGTCGGTTGGGTGTTCATGGCGCTCTATCAATTCGGCTTTCACTAGCTTTTCGATTTGAACAGTGAGTGTGCCTGTAGTGATGCCGAGCTTTTCTGCGAGTTCTTTCATTCTCAACGCGCCATGCATACCAAGCACTTCGATGGTATGAACTTGCGCTAAGGAGTAACCCGTTTCTTTGACAACAGATTGCTCCCACGAAGACATTTTATCGTAGAACTCGGTTAGTATTTGATTAAGCTGTTCTATATTTCGCATGGCCGTTTGAGTGCACTTCAAGAGTAAGATGGTTAATCTTATCAAACTTGGCGAGCATTTGTTTATATTCAGAGATGGTTTTATCACTGTTTGATTCAAGAGTAATCGCCGCTGAGTAGTGATGCCCGCTCACCTTCCACATGTGCAAATCTGTTACAATGGCGTAAGAAGCCAAAGCTTCAGTGATGCTTTGACGGTAATCGTCACCAATATTCTCATCCAGTAGGATTGGACTGGTCTGCTTCATCAGGTTCATCGTCCACTTTGCAATTACTAGTGCGCCAATCATACCCATTGCGGCATCCAACCAGTTCCAACCGTAGAACTTACCAAATAACAGTGCAACAATCGCAAGCAGAGACGTCAGAGTATCCGCCAACACATGCATGTAGGCTGCGCGTAGGTTATGGTCATGATGGTGCTCACCATGCTTATGACTATGGTCGCTGTCGTGATCATGGCTATGTGAATGATCATGATTCTTACTATGATTGTGGCCATGCTCGTGTCCGTGGTCATGATGGTGGTCGCCGAGTAAAAACATACTCACCACATTCACGGTTAAGCCAATACAGGCAACGATGATCGCTTCATTGAACTGAATTGCTTGTGGGTTAAACAAACGATGCACCGATTCCACCAGCATCAATAGTGCCACTATCCCCAATGCAATCGCACTGGTGTAGCCCCCTAACACGCTAACTTTACCTGTACCAAAAGAGAAACGTTCGCTCTCGGCATGTTTCTTCGCATAACGGTATGCAAATAAGGTGATGCCAAACGCTGCAGCATGCGTCCCCATGTGCCAACCATCGGCGAGTAATGCCATAGAGCCGTAAATGGTACCCGCAATAATTTCGACAATCATAGTAACGACGGTCAATAACAAGACATAGAATGTGCGTTTCTCACCTTGGCTGTTATGTGAAGAAAAGTTGTGTTGGTGACGTGTTGTAAAACTCAAAATAGCGTCCTTAGTTGGTATTGTGGTTAGGGCTATCTGTCATTAGGGCATGGTGCTGACAAATTCCCTTTGACTCACAAGTAATTTGATTGTCAAACCAATTGATTGAAATTTAGTTTGATTGTCAAACTTTGTCAACGACGAATTTCAAAGCTCTGGTTTGCGAAAGTAATAATTGATGTGCGCTCCAATTAGCCCTATAGCCCATTGGTTGCAAAAGAACTGCGCTTGTTAAGCACAAAAAAGCCCATACTAGGCAGGCTTAGGTAAGTCAAAGTCAATGATGGCGCTTATTTGTTTTGCAGCAGACTAATCTCATCATTCACCCAACCTAACAATTGCTTGGTCGCTTTCGACAATACTTGGTTCTGGCGAACAATATAGCCAAGGCTCGTACTAGAAAAGTTCGTTAATGGTGTCACTTTCGAATGCAGATGCTGCTTGGTGGATACCGCGAATTCTGGAACAATCGCCACACCAAACCCCGCTTCCGCCCAATCGATTTGAGCATCAACACTCCCTACTTCCATCACCCTGTAATTTGGTAGATTCAGGTTTGGTAAACCTTCATCAATGAAATCACGCGTTCTCGTATCGTGGCCAAGTAGAATTAAGGTGAGCTCAGAATCTTCTTCTGCGCCTTTAACCTCATTCTCTATATTTCTTTCAGCCCCTTGAATATCAAACCCATCGCCTAGCGCACACCAAGAAAGATCCTGCAGCTTAGTGAAATATAACGACTCATTGTGTTGTTCTTTAGCGATAACAAAACCAAGATCCGCTTGAGCGTTTTTGATTAGGCTCGATGCTTGAGATGATGTGGTATTCAACAATGTTAGGTCTATACCCGGATACTGCGCTTTGAACTTCTGGAAAGGACGAATCAACAAGAATCGAGAAATGATGTCGCTGACAGCAATAGTCAAAGTGCCAATTTTGAGATCGTTAATAGCATTGAGATCTGCCTAGCAAATCTGTAGTTCGAGTAACGTTCTTTGGCTCGTTTCCAATAGCCGTTCACCCGCTTGAGTCAATTGAAATGGGCTTCTGTCTATCAACTTTATGCGTGTTTGTTGTTCTAGTTGTTTTAGGTGCAAACTCACATTGGGTTGTGTCATGTGTAGTGCATTGGCTGCTTTCCCAAAATGCTTGTACTCCGCAAGCGTTACAAACGTCTTCAACAAATTAATATCGAGCATCATATCTCTCCTGTGTTCCTTGCATCATTCTCTAAAATGAGAGACGAACCCAATAGGGAATCTCGCTTATGGTTTAAGACTTTAGAGATATATGAAATTCTTATCAAGATAATAAAGATAATTAATTTCTCTTATCCACCTTGTAGGCCTAACATGATTTCTCAATCAGTTAGGAGAAAAATTATGCCATCTATCGTTGTTGTGGGCGCAAACTGGGGTGATGAAGGCAAAGGCCGCATCGTCGATTTTTTAGCAGACCAAGCTTCTGCTAGCATTCGTTTTCAAGGCGGAAACAATGCAGGCCATACCGTAGTAAATGACTTCGGTACATTTAAACTGCACCAACTACCAAGTGGTATTTTTAATCCTGATTGTACAGCGGTTCTTGGCCCAGGCATGGTGATCAGCCCTGCTGCGCTAACTCAAGAGATTGCAGAAGTTCAAGAGGCTGGCATCAAAGTTAAAATGGCGATCTCAGATCGTGCGACACTGTGTCTCCCTTTACACGCCCTTGAAGATACGCTTGAAGAAGAGCGTTTGGGCGACGGCGCTTACGGTTCAACACGTCAAGGTATTGCACCAGCGTACGGCGATCGTGTAATGAAAAAAGGCATTCTTGTGGGCTGGTTGAATCAACCTGAGATTTTAGAGCAACGCATTCAATTCCTGCTTGATTGGAAGATGCCTCAACTTAAAGCGCTATACCCTCAATGTGATTTCACTCAGACAGCTTCTGAAATGACAGAATGGCTACTTGAAGTGACTAAGGCTTGGCGCCCATTCATCTGCAACGTGACTGAGCCTCTTAAAGCACTGCAATCACAAGACGCAAACCTACTTTTTGAAGCTCAACTTGGTGCAGGCCGTGACCTTGTCTACGGTGAATACCCTTGGACGACGTCTTCTAATGTAACCGCAGCTTACGCGGGTATCGGTAGTGGCTTACCTGCCCTTCGCCCTGAGCGTGTTATTGCTGTTGCTAAATCGTTCAGCTCGTCTGTTGGTACTGGTACGCTAGTAACTGCAATGGAAGAGCAAGACAGCTTCCGCGAAAGCTCCAACGAATATGGTGCAACTACGGGTCGCCCACGTGATATGGGGTACTTTGATGCAGTAGCTACTCGCAACGGTGTTGACCTACAAGCCGCGACTGAAATCGCACTAACTAAGATTGATTGCCTATCTGGTTTATCCGAACTTAAGATCTGTACTGCTTACTCAGGTGAGCACACTGAGAATCCAATTTGGCCACAGACAGCTGAGCTAAAGCCCGTGTATGAAGACATGGCAGGCTGGGATGAAGACATCACTGGCTGCCGCACGTTTGAAAGCCTTCCTCAAGCGGCACAAGATTACGTAACTCGTATCGAAGAGTTGATGGGCGTACCAATCGTGATGGTATCGGTAGGTCCTGAGCGCGAGCAAATGATCATTCGAGGCTAAATCCCTCTAGGTATTTAGCTATGACGGCTAGTTCTAGCTAAATACGACAGGCACAAAAAAGCCCACGCTAGGTGGGCTTTTTTGCTTGTTCATAAAGAACGAATTTGGTGCCCGCTACTGGACTCGAACCAGTGACACCTTGCATGTCATGCAAGTACTCTAACCAACTGAGCTAAGCGGGCAATGCTGTGAAACTTAACTAACCGCTTTACTAAGTGGCTAACGCTTCAGAACGAGATGGATAATAACGAGTGAATGGGTAGCGTGCAAGGATAAATTTGCACAAACTGTTCGTTTGCTTTTAAAAACAACAATCAGAATAAATTTTAAACACAAAGCAGATCAACGGGTTGAGATAGATCACATTTCAAGTCAACTTTACTGGCTAGCTACATAGACATGCTTTGTGTCTTTTAAACCTCCAACGGAACTTTTAGCTTGAGATATTAGTTTGACTCTTCTTCGCTATCGAACACCACGTTGTAGTTCTCAGTATAAGTACAGTTAGGCTGGCGACTGCAAGTAAAAAAGCGTCGTCCTTTATAGTCGCCTTGGCTAGCCAATTTTATGATCATCGGGCTACCACACTTTTTACAGAAGCGAACTTCCTTTGATGGTTCGATAAGATCGATATGTGCCGCCAACAATCTCTTTAAGCGACTCACTTGATAACTGTGTTTCACCGATGCACCGATCAACGGCAGGCCTGCTGACTTGCAAACGTGAATGAGCAGCTTTTCTCGGTCAACTTTGCCTTTGTTCAACTCTTTCCCATTATCGAGTTCAATGATGACACGTGGCTCTAATGTTCTTGGGTCGCACACTACAAAATCAAAATAGCTACGAGATATCTTGTTATTGGCAATAAACCAGTTTTTCTTAGTATTGCTTTTTGCAGGAGCAAGCACGTTCGCCATGTTCACTTTTGCAAACACCACGCCATGATTACCCACTGCTGAGATCAAGGCCGTATAAAAAGTGGCTTGCTGTACGTTGAGCAATGCCCCTTTTTTTTGATAAGCGTGGTCTTTTGTGTCGTCATGTTTAAATACGTACTTCTGAATGAAGTAAAAGAAGACGACAAGCACCACTACAACGATAAAAATATTAGTCATGTTCCACGCAAGTAGGGAGATTAAAGTGATTGTAGCGTAAGTAGAAAAGCATCATGTGGCAAGAAAAAGAGAATCAGTTGTTAACTCGAATCACGACCTTTCTCTTAGAGTTGTTCGCTAACTGCTTGATTTGAGATTTTAGATAACCGACACAGCTCTCTTATTTGAGTATTCGGTTATTATTTAGCCTCAAAATTGATATAGATCAATTAGTGCCAGTTTGTGATCAATTAGCCTGAAAAACGTTAGGCAAATGTTAATAAGGAAATTGATATGGAACTTAAACAAGACCCAAGATGTTATACCGACGTGTGTGTAAGTGGTAAATGGTTCCACTATGATCACTGCGGAACGCAAGCTTATATGTTAAAAGGCGGTTCTTCAGCAGTCATTGAACTGTCTAAAGAACCGACTACAGAAGGTGAGCTGGTCGAAATGCTGCAAGGTATCGCCAAATAAGCCGAATTGAACAAGACTGATATAGACAAATTCAAGATATCGCTAAGTAAAACCCATATTTAACTCAAACTTTGATATTAGCGTTCTGAAAGTATTCCAAAAGCCATTCTTGTCTCACGAAGATCAGAATGGCTTTATGTTTTCTAATCAGTAATTAACTTTCAGCGATGATGACTTGATTCCTACCCGACTCTTTCGCTTAATATAATGCATCATCCGCGGCTTTAAGGTACTTTTTGTAAGTATCTTGGTTGAGTTGGTTTTGAGAAATACCAATCGATGCCCCTATCGATGTAGTGAGGTTTAGAGAGCCGGAGTGCCTATCAATGGAACCAGACAACAACAGAACAAATTCTTCCACCCCCAGCGAGCCACTACGTCATTTGGGTATAAGTGTTACTTTACACTCCTTCCAACTTCCACTAATACCTCATCACCAACATCATGTCCAAAGGTGTCATTAACACGCTTAAAGTGGTCGAGATCTAGAATGACTATACAGATTCCAAACTGCGAAGTATCAAATGGCATTGGCTGAGTCAATAATTGCTCTAGATAACGTCGGTTGTATAACCCCATTAACTCACACGTTGTCGATTAAGTGATAAGAGCCTTATTTTTGCTTAGAATACTGCGAAGCCTAATCGCCAGCAATATAGCACTAATGCTGACCATTATAATTAATGCGATCACGATTCTGTTTCTAAGTTGTTCCTTTTGAAGTAATAATTCGTTGAGGTCTTTTTCAGTATTGAGTAGCTCATTTTCTTTGGCGAGTGTCGCGGTTGCATAATCTTGTTCTAATAAGAAAATGTCGCTCTGCCTTTTATCAAACAGCAGCGCTTTGTTGCCATGATAATATTGTTTGTAGTATTTCGGGGCAGTATCAAGGTCACCCTGGGATTCGTAATATTCAGCCAGTGTTTTTAAGCTTAGCACTTTCCAACTTCTGCTCCCAACCACTTCAAAAAATGCAAATGCTCGTTCAAGATCACTCAATATCATGTATTAAGACCGTTACAAATTGAGTGATCATATCACTGCTGTTTACTTATATTAGAAACTTATTATACCGATCGCTATGCAGATTAAAATATCGCTATTTAGCAGAATGACGACGTGTATTTCTCACTAATTAGAATAATCAGGCGACTTTCTTGATTTAACTCAGGCAATCATCTACCTCATTGGCGTTATAGTGATTTTCCTGTTCCTACCTCCGCGGATTTTTTAGAACAAGCGGAAGCATAATGAGAATTAACAATGACCCAAATTAATGAACAACGCCTTGTCGACCATTTCTGCGATCTTGTGAAAATCGATAGTGAATCACGTAACGAAAAAGCCATTGCTGAAGCGCTGGCTGAGCAGCTAGGCGAATTAGGCTTTGACGTACATAAACTGGCTGTTCCAGAAGAAGTGTCGAACGGTTTCAATATTTATGCACGTTTAGATGGCACTCTTTCAGGCAGCACTGTATTCAGCTGCCACATGGATACAGTAACGCCAGGTATCGGCATTGAGCCAATCATAGAAGACGGCATCATCCGTTCAAAAGGCAACACTATTCTGGGTGGCGACGATAAGTCTGGTATCGCAGCTATCATGGAAGCGGTTCGCGTAATTAAAGCGGAAGGCAAAGAACACAAAACTATTGAGATTGCATTTACTGTATTCGAAGAGGGCGGTCTATTCGGCTCTTTGAACTTCGATATGTCTTACATCAAATCTGAGCACGCTATCGTGCTTGATACAGGCGGCCCGATTGGTACCATCGTAAACGCAGCGCCTGGACAGCAAAAAATTGTTGCGAAGATCAAAGGTCGCCCTGCTCACGCTGGTTTAGCGCCAGAAGAAGGCATCAGCGCAATTCAAGTGGCTGCAGACGCAATCACTAAGATGAACCTGCTTCGTATCGATGAAGAAACAACAGCAAATGTTGGTATTGTTGAAGGCGGTCAAGCGACTAACATCGTAATGCCAGAGCTTAAAGTCGTGGCTGAAGCTCGTTCTCTAAGCGGCGAAAAGCTAACAGCTCAAGTTGAGCACATGATCTCTACATTCCAAGAGAGTGCGAAGCAGTTCGGCGCTGAAGTAGAAATCGACTCTACTCGAGCTTACGATGCATTCGTTATTGCAGACGATCACCCGCATATTCTTTCTATCAAATCAGCGTTTGAGAAGCTTGGCGTAACCGCAAACACCAAACGCACTGGTGGTGGTAGCGATGCAAACAACTTCAACGCGAAAGGCCTAACAACGGTTAACCTTTCTACTGGTATGGCGAAAGTTCACACCACTGAAGAATACATTGCAGTGAAAGACATGGTCGCAATCACTGAGTTTGTAGTGGCTTACGTAACACAATAATCTTACTTGTTAGCGAGGTGGTGAAAGCCATTTAGCCAATATCAAAAAGCCGAGTTCACATGTGACTCGGCTTTTTTGTATCTGAATTTAGCCAGAAGTTCTAGCCTAAAAACCTCTACGCTTCCAAAACTGGCTTTCGTCTTTTGCTACTAGGTCGAATGTCTTGTCGGCGATGATGTTGCCTTTTAGCTCAACCGTCATGCGCCATTTGCCCAGCTTGTTCGAGACAGGCGCCCAGATAGTGTCACCTAAGTAGAAATCCCAATCATTGTTACCGACATACTCTTCGCCATCGAACGGTTCGAGCACTTCACCTTTGTCTGTAGTGATATTGGGGTGATAAATGCAGTAACGGATCTTCTCACCTTTGGCTTTTTTGATATTCAGAATATAACCAAATTCGACATCGATTTCAGCGTCGACAATGGTGGTGAACTCTTGGATTTTTGGAAGATCTTTTGATTTGGAATCCCAAGTGGAATAGATACCATAAGAAGTCATGTCGACCATGACAGAGCGCTTTGCCATTTCAATCGTTACCTTGATGTTGTTCTATATAATTGATGTTGTTTGTCATTCACTATGAGTACAGACATTAAACCCCGAACACGGCTATTCTTGCCAGTCTTTCGCCATACGTTTAATCACTGACGGTTCAATATCGTGAATACTGCCATATTGCTCTCGGCACACTTCGATAAACAATTCTGCTTTATATTTGAGTGCAAGTTGGCGGTAGGCCTTCATTTCCCAATGCTTAACAAAGGTATTCGAAACAACCACATCTAGCCCTTGTTTCAAGCCATTTTCTACAGTGTTCTGACACCACTTATGTGCCTGCTGTAACTGCTTAGGGTCAAAACGGTACTCACCTTTCTCATTCACGTAATACATATCGGCTTCGACGTGGAGTGCATCGTAGGTTTTTGCTTTTGTTGACTTGCCAGAACCGGGCAACCCTCGAATGAGTATTAACTTCATCAGATACTTTATGGTCTGTTTAAAAGCGTGAGTTTATCTTAAATGCCAACGAGTTGCTTTGATAACTGACATTTGGCAATCTGCCAGTTTTCAAACCGACGCACTGAGCTATAACGCCAAGTTTACGTTTGAAAGACCAGACTTCAGTTCTCCAAGAAACTCGGTATCTCAACTGGTATAAAACACAAAATATTTACATCTATCCACTTTGCATGTCGACAAGCGTATCAAACTACTATAGATTTAGAAGTATAGACGTCTACATATCTAGCTTAGGGAGAAAGCTGTGCCTATTCGCATTCCAGACCAATTGCCAGCATCCGATGTTCTTCGTGAAGAAAACATCTTTATTATGCCGTTATCAAGAGCATCGACACAGGAAATTCGTCCACTTCGAGTCTTGATCCTCAACCTAATGCCGAAGAAGATTGAAACTGAAACTCAATTCTTACGCCTACTGTCAAACAGCCCATTGCAAGTCGATGTAGAACTGTTGCGCATTGATGACCGACCAAGTAAAAACACGCCAACTGAACACCTTGATAACTTTTATCGTCAATTTGAGATGGTAAAAAACCGCAACTTTGATGGACTGATCATCACTGGAGCACCACTTGGTTTGGTTCAATTTGAAGATGTTATCTATTGGGACCATCTAAAAACAATCATGGAATGGGCAAACAAACATGTCACTTCTACTTTGTATGTATGTTGGGCCGCTCAAGCAGGCTTAAAGCTCTTATATGATCTGCCAAAGCGCACTCGTAAAGAGAAGCTGTCTGGTGTTTATAACCACGAGATACACAATCCATTCCACCCTATATTACGTGGCTTCGACGATACATTCTTAGCTCCGCACTCTCGCTATGCTGATTTCTCTCAGGAATACTTAGCAGAGCATACTGATCTCGATGTTCTCGCGACTTCAGATGTTGCAGGCGTATATTTAGCCGCAACCAAAGACAAACGAAATGTCTTCGTAACGGGTCACCCTGAGTATGATGCTCATACGCTTCACAATGAGTACATCCGCGACTTAGGCGAAGGGATGGAGCCGGTTATTCCAATCAACTACTATCCGAACAACAATCCAGACAATAAGCCCGTTGCAAGTTGGCGTAGTCATGGTCACTTATTATTCTCAAACTGGTTGAACTACTGCGTTTATCAACAAACGCCTTACGATTTGGATCACTTCAGCGAAGACAACTTTACCAAAGACGATTAAGTTTTTTCTTCCGATTCACAAACATATAAAGCCGCGTTCATTAGGTTGTTGATAAAACACCGAATTGGGCGCGGTTTTTTTTATGGTGTGTGGGTCGCATTCCATAATAGATTTACCACTTCAATGGGTTTGATTTCATATGATGGGTTGGTGTTCATAAGGAGCTTCACATGCCTGCCAAGCCATTATTACCTAAACCCTTTTCGTTATCCCGCCACCTTTCATTATCAAGTATGGTACTCGTCGCCTCGCTTTCATTAGTCGGTTGCGTCTCTGTCACTGAAGGTCCACCAAAGATTGAAAGTGATCCTATCGCTATGTCGGAATCTCGAATCGAATTAGGCTTGGGTTACATGGGACAAGGCAATATGGTGAGAGCGCGTGAAAACCTAGAACTCGCGGTCAAGCATGCTCCAAGCTATTACCGCGCACGACTTTCGATGGCACATTATTATGAAAAAGTTGGTGAAATGGACGCAGCGAGAAGGACTTACCGAAAAGCTCTGAGACTAGACTCAAAAAACGGTAATGTGTTGAACAACTATGGTACGTTTTTGTGCAAGCAAGGTAAATTTGAACAAGCAGACAAGTTCTTCAATCGTGCCATTGATCAACCCTACTATTACTTGGTATCTGCAAGTTATGAAAATGCCGCGTTTTGTGCTTTTAAAGCCGGCAATACAGAGCAAGCAAAGCACTATTTCACCCGAGCCATCGACCACGATCCAAACCGCGTAAAATCAATTCTTCAGCTCTCTAAGATAGAAGTCAGTACTGAAGATTATAACGATGCTCGGCTGCGTCTGTTTAAATTCCACCAGCGTTATGGCTATCAAGTACCCTCACTTCAAATCTTAATCGAACTAGAAATGAAAGCCGGCAACAGCGCATTACAGCAGAAGTACCAAAATGAATTAGACGAGCTGCTTTCTGTTTAAAACGGCTTAGGTTTTAGATGGTTGAATAATTAGATCGAAAACGGGCTTGCTGAAAATATCAGCAAGCCCGTTGTTAGTTTTAGAGGTCGGTTTTAAACTGGTTACCTCAATTCTGGATTGGTTATTTCAATTCGATCCATTGTTGACGCTGTTCGTCGTCCATAAATGTCCAAGCAACGAAGCGGCTGACTTTTTGGCCTTGTGACATTTCAACCACCTTCACTTGTTTTGCTCTGAGCTTGCCAAGTTCTGAACGGATCATATCTACATTGTCTTTCTTAGAAATTAGCGTTGTAAACCACAATACCTGAGTCGAAAAAAATTGACTCTCTTTGGCCATTTTCAAGATGAATGCGGCTTCACCACCCGGACACCATAATTCCGTTTTTTGTCCACCGAAGTTCAATGTTGGCTTATCTTGCTTAGTAGGCGCTTTTCTCGCTTCAGGCTTGAATGATTGCCCTGCTTTCTTTGCACGGTTCGCCGCTAAATTATCTAACTTACGCTGCGACCCTTGATCGGCTTCTTCTTGTGAACCATGGAAAGGAGGATTACAGATAGTGACATCGTAACGCTCATTATCCTTAATTACACCTTTAAAGATAGATTCAGAGTCAGCTTGTAAGCGAGTACGGATCTTACCTTTTAGGTTCGCATTACTCTCCGCAATGAAGTTTGCTGTTTTTACTGAGACAGGATCTACATCCGTCCCCGTACAGCGCCACTTATACTCTGTCGCGCCAATAATTGGGTAAATACAGTTCGCACCAACACCAATATCCAACGCTTTAACAGAAGCATGGTTATAAGGTTCACCTTGGCCATCGCTATTCAGGAGATCTGCCACTCTGTGGATGTAATCAGCACGGCCAGGAATTGGCGGGCACAAGTAACCCGCAGGAATATCCCAATGCTTCACACCGTAATGATGGGCAAGTAAGGCTTTGTTCAAAAGCTTGACCGCCAGAGGATCAGAAAAGTTAACCGTATCTTCCCCTACTGGATTCTTAATCAGGTGTTCTTTCAATTCAGGCAGTGCTGCGACCAACAGGTCAAAATCGTATCGGCCTGTATGTTGATTTCTTGGGTGCAATCCGCCTTGAGGTTTTTCAACGGAACGTCTTTTCTGCGCTGCGTTTTTGTTAAAAGCCGTTTTATTGAAAGAACCCTTATTCAATGAACCTTTATTCGCACCCTGCTTCCCTTTGTTATCTTTAGCAAAAGGTCGCTTTGCTTTGTTATTACCAGCGCCTTTAGATACGCTGTTCTTGCGACTTTTATCAGATGTGTTCTTTGTAGAAATACGCTTGTCGCTATCTTCTTTATTTTGATTGTCTTTTGTTTTTACTGATGAAGTGCTGTTTTTCGACAGGCTTAGCGTAGTTCTATTTTGTGATTGGCTCATTAGGCTACTTCTTTAAATCTAAATACATCATGAATAAACGGGCATCCAACTCAAGTTGATGATATTCCGATTCCATGTGACAGCATAGTTGGTAAAAGGCTTTGTCGTGCTCTTTCTCTTTGATATGCGCCAGTTCGTGTACCACAAGCATTCTCAGCAAAGGTTCTGGTGCATTTTTAAAAACACTGGCGATACGAATCTCGTTCTTCGATTTGATCTTTCCGCCGTGATTCTTAGCAACGTAAGTGTGAAGACCTAGTGCATTATTGATTAGGTGGATCTTACCGTCGTAAACCACTTTACTAATCGGCGGTGTTTTTTTCATATAGCGATTTTTTATCTCAATCGCATAGTCAAACAGGGCTTTCTCGCTTTTTATTCCATGATTCTTTGGGTAGCGAGCTTCAAACCACGTCACCAATTTACCCGACTCAACAAGTTGAGTCACAGGATCAATAATGTGCTTAGGATAGCCTTGAATATAGCGTAAAGAAGGATGCATGCTGAAAGACCGTACAAGTTACACCACGACAATACGTTGTGGTCTTGAAAATTGAGCCGCATAGTGTAACTGATCACACTTTTCTAATCACCTAGGATTCGTTACACTTTAGTGAGATTCACCAAGAGCTAGACTCAAAAAGAGATTGTAAAAATGAAACGTGTTGTATTGTACGTCGCAGACAAATGCCCGCACTGTAAAGATGCGCAACGCTATTTGGACTCCAAGAAAATTGAATATCGTCTAACGAATGCAAAAATGCAGCGTGGTCGTAAAGAGTTACAGGCAATGGGTGCTCGCTCTATCCCTGTGCTGAAAATCGGTGACCAAGTGATGGTCGGCTGGAATCAGAAAAACTTCGATAAGATGTATAACTCAAAGAACACCTAACGTGTTTTGAGCCAGTCATACTTCTATACAACAAAGCCCGAATATCCAATCGAGGATGTTCGGGCTTTGTTTATTTAAATCTTACTAAATCACACATACCGCTTAACGAAATCAATAAAGGTTCTGTCGGCTTTCGACAAATACCCTTCCTTTCTCCAGGCCAAAGACAGATTCAGTTTTACAGGGTCTTTAAATGGCACACCTACCACATCTTTCTCGTATTCCGTCACTAAGCTCAAAAGTGCGGTGATCGCAAACTCTTGTTTAACGATAGAAAGAATCATAGGAAGCAAGTTGGTCTCGAACGCGATAGTCATATCGAGGTTGTATTTCTTGCAGGTCGCATCAATAAAGTCACGATGGAAATAGCCTGATTTGAACATGATTAGCTCTTGAGCAAAGAACTCTTCAAAGGTCATCGAAAGCTGTTGTGCCAGCGGATGTTCCTTACCGACAACGGCGACCATCTCGGAACTTAGCAGATGATCCGTTTCCAAATCATCAGGAACATTTTCATGGTTAATAACACCAATATCCAATTCGCCGTTCAGTAACATCTCTCGAATAGAAGCAGTACCTGCATCAATCAGCGTCAATTTAAGTTTTGGGAATTGGCTTTTAAACGCCATGACGACTTGAGGAAAAAAGTAACTGCCCATCATGCTTGGAGCGCCTAATCGAACCTCGCCTTTTTCTAGTCCCTTTAGCTCATTCATCGCAAGTTGAGCATCATCGAACTGCTGGGATATCCGCTTCGCATGTTCAAACAACACCTTTCCCTCTTCCGTTAAGGTGACGGATTTATCTCCGCGACGAAACAGAATTAACTCGAGTGTCTGTTCTAGTTTTTTAATGGAGATACTCAATGCAGGCTGTGCGATATGCAGCGCTTTGGCGGCTTGAGTGAAGTTACCAAACTGCGCAACAGCTAAGAAATGACGAAGTGGTTTTGATTCAAGCATGGCGATATATTAAATATATAAAGGTGATATTTTTAATATATTTCTTTAATCACGCTTGTGCTGATAACTTGTTCACAAATAGCTTACTAACTCGCGCAGGCTCAACGTAAATGTTTGATAAAGGCAGTCCTCAATACAAACGCATCACCCAATCATTGGCAATTGGCTCGTTTATCATTTTCTGTAACCTTTACCTCTTCCAGCCAATCTTGCCGCACATGGCGGAGCACTTCCAAGTATCGGAAACTCAGATCAACTGGCTGTTTGCCGCGACAACACTTGGACTTTCCATCAGCTTGGTGCCTTGGGCAATCGCTTCTGAAACCTTTGGCCGAAAACCTATCATCTTGTTCAGTCTATTTGCGATTCCTCTAATTGGGCTAACCATGGTATTCACAACAACTCTGTTGCAACTTGTAATTGCAAGGGCGTTTATGGGCATTGCTGTCGCTGCTTTTGCGGGTGTGGCGGTTGCCTATATGGTCGAAGAGCTCTCTCCCAAAGCATTTGCTGTCGCGATCGGTGGTTATATTGCAGCCAACTCACTAGGTGGAATTTTCGGGCGTGTATTGGGTGGCTTGATTACGGATTATTTTGACTGGCACGCAACGGTTTTGTTTTTCGTGGTCGGCTCCTTAATCGGCGCTCTCTATATTGCGTATAGCCTGCCTGACCAACAAAACTTCAAACCTCAGAAAGGGTTGTTCTTTCATCATAACCGCTCGGTTGTGATGCACTTAAGAAACCGTACCTTGTGGCTCGCGATGTTGATTGGTGGCGCTAACTTCGCGCTATTCGTTAACCTGTATTCAGTAATGGGCTTTAGGTTGGTATCCGAACCTCACTCAGTGCCTGTAGGTTTAGCTTCACTGATATTCCTATGTTACTTGGCTGGTACGGTAAGCTCTAAGCTCTCCAACAAATGGACACTTCGCTTTGACCCGTTAAGCGGAATATTGATGGGCGTGTGCATTAGCTTAATCGGAATGCTCATTTCTGCGGTCGATAAAGTCCCATTCATGTTAGCTGGTTTGTTATTGATTAGCGGCGGCGCGTTCTTCGCCCATACCCTTGCCTACTCTTGGGTAAGTCAAAAAGCGCCGAGCGCTAAGGCCACAGCAACCGCACTTTACTTAGTCCACTATTACATAGGCGGGAGCCTGGGTGGTTTCTTACTCTTGTATTGTTGGCAACTATTCGGTTGGAATGGCGTAATTGCGGGCGGCTCTATCTTCTATGTTGCGATTTTTGCATGGGTCTATCAGTTGAAACAGTTACAAGTATCGGCTTCCAAACTCGCACAAGCATAGGTATGACTGAGTTTGTAACTCAATTATTGCTTTTGATTAACGTCCGTTCTGATATCCTACGCAAAATTTCATTTCGGAACCTGTTATGTCGAACACTCAAAGCACTGATCTTCAAACCATCCACGACCAAGTAAAACAGTGGTTAGACGATGTCGTTATTGGCCTAAACCTGTGTCCATTCGCAGCTAAGCCACAACGGAATAAGCAAATAAAGATCTTTGTGAGCGAAGCAGAAACCGAAGAAGTGTTACTAGAAGACATCATGACGCATTTTGTTGAGTTAGATAACACACCGGTTGCCGAGTTAGAGACGACTTTGGTGGTTGTTCCTAACATGCTACAAGATTTTTTCGACTACAACATGTTCATTGATTGGATTGAAGCCCTGATCAAACAAGAAGATTGGGAAGGTACTTATCAAGTGGCCACCTTCCATCCAGACTACTGTTTTGGTGGCGCAGACCCAGAAGACGATGAGAACCTAACGAATCGTTCTCCTTATCCGGTTTACCACTTAATTCGCGAAGCAAGCATGGAAAAAGTGCTGAAGCACTACCCTAACCCTGAAGCGATCCCTGATACCAACATCGCGAGAGTTGAATCTTTAACGCAGGAAGAACGTCGTAAGCTGTTCCCATATCTGTTCAATTAATCTCTAAGGCTTAAAGGCAGTATACCGTAATAAATCGCCAAACTTTAACTTACGAACCTAAGCGCTCTTGATAAAATGGACGAGCAACAAACTGATCTCGTCCATTTTCTTTTGCCATGTACAAACAATCGTCAGCCACTTTGATCAAAGAATCCAATGCCGACATTCTTTCAGATTTGCTCTCGCCCGCACTCATTTCAAAATGACACGCACCTACGGAGATGGTGACCGGCTTTCTATCGAGCGTAATCGCCTTCACCTTCTCCAGCAAAATCCTGATCTTATCTTCCACATGAGCAGGGGTAGCATGAGGATACCAAATAACAAACTCTTCGCCTCCAAAGCGAGCGGCGAACTCCCCAGCTTTAACGTTATTGCGCAGTATATCAGCGACTTTTTTCAACACGTTATCACCCATTTGGTGGCCATAAGTATCATTGACTTGCTTAAATAAATCGATGTCCACCACCGCAAGCGTTCCACTTCCAGTAGAGCCTTTCAGTTTTTCTACTTCAATATTAAGAGTCCGGAATAAGCAACGTCTATTGGGTAAACGAGTCAGGGGATCATAAAAAGCTTGGTATTCTAGCTTTTCGTTCAACTCTTGCAGTTTGCGTTCCTGTTTCCTTCTCACTAGCTCCACTTCTATCCATGAAGCCATTAATCTCATTACGTCTATATCGAACTCTTTGAATTCTCTGTAGTAAGGTCTAGGACTTGAAAAGTTTAGGGTGCCGTAAAGCTCTTCGTTAACGAAAATAGGAATGCCTATATAGGATTCTAATCCAAAAGACTGATAAGCAGGATGAGTCGCATACTTATCATGTTTACCACAATGTTCTATACCGATAGGGCCGATAGATTTACACGTAATTTCGCAGTAGGTCGACCGATAATCAAAAGTATCACCACTTTGCAGTTCCACGCCGTCAGGGGCAATGCAGTGTTCAACTCGGTAGTGATTGCCTTCTACTTTTGACAGAATACCAATATCTAGATCAAAGCGTTCGAGTCCCATCATAAGCAGCTGAGCGATCTGGGTATCAAAACCTTTTCGGTACTCATTAGTAATTTGATATAAGCGTCGTATAACAATTTCGCTTTCACTAGCTTTATACATAACTGGATCTCATTGCTGTCGAATTTAATGACAACATTAACATTTGGTATATAAAGGAGAGTAAAAGGTAAAAAAACATAATAATCAATTGGTTTTTATGCAAAATACCTCATTGGTCAAACGAATATAGGTCGACTTCTTCTACTTTGCGTTAGCACCCTATTCCTAGCTTTGGTAAAATAATTCATTAACGAAACAAAATGGATAGGAAAATGAACCTTTCTCAACTAAACCAAGAAATCTACGATCACCTTTACCGCGATATTGAAGAGTTCCGCAGCACTTTTGATCTGCCGGTTGCTGATCCTGAAACAATGGACGAAAAAGGCGATACGCTACATACATCTCTAGCGATAGAAGAACTAACAGAACTAGCGGAAGCTGACTCTAAAATTGAGCAAGCTGACGCTATCGTAGACAGCGTTTATGTTTTGATGGGGCGTTTAGTTCACCTTGGCCAAGCTAAGGTTGAAGATAACCTAGCGATCAGCTATTTGATCGACTTGCTATTGAATGTTTGTAATAACCGTTCGATCGACTTTTTACCTTGCTGGGACGAAGTACATTCAAGCAACATGAGCAAAGTATGTCGTAACGAAACAGAATACGCAGAAACAGAAGCTTTCTATGCTGAACAAAACATCAAACTGATGGCGGTTCAAAAAGGCGAATACATCATCGCTAAATGTGCAGAAGATTTTATATCTGAAGGTAAGACGATTCGCCAAGGTAAAGTACTTAAATCAGTACACTACCGACCGGCAAATCTTGAACCACTAACGGCTTAAGCGAATCTTTTAGATTTATAAATTATTCACTTTTTGGTTAGCTAAACAACAAACGCCACGTTTAAATAACGTGGCGTTTTATTATCTGTCAGTTAATTTTAGCTGTTTGAGTTGTAGCCGAATGTTATACCAGTCGCGCCATATGATAAACCGCTACATATTCGCCGTTTCTAAAGGCAAACCCTGCCGATTCCCCTTCAATAACAAAGCCGAATTTCTTGTAGAGATTAATCGCTCTCTCATTGTCGGTATAGACCGTTAATTCCATTCGCTTGATGTTAATCCAGTTATCACACAGATCGATTGCTGTTGCGAGCAGTTGACTACCAACACCTCTGCCTAACACATCGTCTTTAACACCCATGCCAAATGAAGCGACATGTCGCCTTCTCGGATTTACACATACTTCCATGCCCAAATTTCCAACAATCTCGCCTTCCAGTAATGCGACGTAAGAGTAGACATTATCAGGCATATTGGAGATTCGCTTCTGCCAGCTTTCCAGAGATGGGTTTGGGAGTTGCAACGTACCGGTATAAGCATTAGTGCATTCGTAAACTTCTTTGATTCCCTTTGCATCTGACGGCTCAGACCGTCTCACGATAATACTCATCGCAACTCCTACTATTGTCTCGCTAAATATGAAACACATCCTTAATGTGCATCTAGACACACTAACAAATAGTAAATATTTAACAATAGGCTAGATGGACTTATTTTATTGGGCTTAGTTGATACTAAGTAAACGCCCTCGCTCGATATCTTGCTCAAGTACCTCTGGCGTCAAATCGCCATGTCCATGGTGATCATGATTATGGTGATGCCCATGGTCGTGGGAATGACCTTGATATTCATTAGCTCTTTGAGCTAACCTGTCTGAGTCCAAATAAGTGTCAGTCAAATCAGCACAATAATCTTCAGTCCATAAGCGACGAGCCTCATCATCACTCATGATTTGCTCAGCTTTAGGGCCCAACTTATCCATGTAGTACATCCCCAACTCCTCACCTTCTACATTGGCGTGGTTGATAAGGTTCATAAACGCAGGCTCTTGATTCTCATCTGATAGATGACCATTTTTGTAACACACGGTTAGACCAATAATATCGTCGCCAAGTTTCTCTAATTCAGGGTTAAAATGATTGTGACTGTGATTATGTTCGGCAGCGGCAACAAGCATTGGAGTAAGTAAAACACATGCGATAGCCAGTAGCTTAATGGTATTTTTCATGGGATAGACCTTATGTATTTTCGAATACAAATTTGATTAGTTGGCTGACTTAGCTTCTTGTGAGATGAGCTAAGTTAAGGGGAACTTCAAGACCATTTCAGCCTGAGTACCCCTCTGTCTCACTACAAATAATCAATATGATTGGATAACGAGGCTCGATATAAAGAGCGTTCTGTAGACAAAAATCACTTATCAACTACGATTCTTGCTGGTGCGATGGTGTAAGTCATTGGCTTCACCTCCCATTCACCTTTTGCTTCCAATGCAACCGCTAGTGCTTGCGCCTCTTCACATACCTTCGCTGGTTTTCCGTCAGCCCAGTATGATGGGCCCGAGGTGTAGCCGCACATCACTGAAAACGTGTGTTGCCCATTCTTTGTGGTGTATTCCGTCATAATGACACCACCTTCTCCATGCGTTATTTTTAGCGAGCCTTCATCGGCAACATGCATTGCATCGGAAGGATTCGGTTTGACATACGTTGTGTAGGTCCCGCCGTCTGACATGGATTGGTTGTCATACATGGTGTAGCCTTCTTTTTCTGAAGGTAAGGTCAGTTCGTAGTTAGGATCAATATCCGCTAAACGTTCTGAGTTATTCGTCGCACCAGGTTGATAGTTGTGAGCATTGGATTGTCCGTTAGCGAAAACAGACGCTGACACTAAAGATAGAATGACGACCGCTAAAATTGATTTTTTCATAATGAACTCCAGATATTCTAAGCAAAGAAGTTGTAAGCAATAGTTTTATGATTGAGTAAGAGAATGGGTTTATTTCCCTAACTTTTTAGGATATGAGGGCAATATCAGCCCTCACTGCAAATACCCTATTTGTTATCGGTTCCTGCTCCTTCACCAGGCTCAGTTGGACGACTTACCGACTTGCGCTCAAGATTGTGGTGAGCACGCACTCTATCCATGTATTCTTGCTTGGTGTTCATACCTTGCTTCATTGCTTCTGGTACTTGTTCAGCTGGGATCACGATGTCACGGTCGACTGGCCACTCTGTTAACAGCTCTGGGTGGTAGCCTTCTGGGTAGTACAGTTTTGGATCCAACTCTAAATCACGAATCTCTTGTTCTTGTATGTCTTCACGGCTGTTTTTAGGTAATGGGATTCTAAAATCAGACCCATCTGCCATATCAAATTGCGGCGCTCGCGCATTCGGGAAATCAGGTAAAATACCTTCACGAACCCACGCGTTATCTTTAGTCATGTTAACGACAATGCCATCTGGCGCACCGAAGTGGTAAGGCCCTTGCCAATGGTGGCGAACCTCTGCAACGGTTTCCTCATTGAGATATGGGTCGAATGTCATGTGCGTTGTCATGAACAAGCGCGGTTGTACTTCATTGGCCACATAACCCGCCGCGTACGCTGGTGTATGGTGAGTATCAACGGTGTAACGTGCTAAGAATGGCGGCACACCTTGAATAATTGAAGACACACCAAACGTTTC
The DNA here is from genome assembly GCF_029890535.1 of Vibrio sp. S/42/10. Lineage (NCBI taxonomy): Bacteria > Pseudomonadati > Pseudomonadota > Gammaproteobacteria > Vibrionales > Vibrionaceae > Vibrio > Vibrio sp. S/42/10. Next base: position 106,391 of record NZ_JAKMZC010000015.1, read on the forward strand.
GGTTTGCAATTCAGTAATGAACAAGTCTGCACCTTTTGCGTATTTCAAATCCAACTCAGTTGGGCGACCGTCTCCTGTCCAAACAAACGAAAGCACTCGACCGTCATCTTGAGTCCAATTCAAGCGGTAACCAGACGCGCCATCTTTTGCGTGACTGCGTCGCCAGTGAATCACTTCCACATTGTCTTGGTCATAGATAACGCCACCGTCGTCGCGGAAATCAAACTCGTGTACCACTATGTCGTTGCCTGATGGGAACACATCAAATGCATCGGTGTGCCAGTTCAACATTTGCTGCATGCCTTCAATCATATGACGAGTGCCATATTCTGGAGTCGCACCACTCGGGCCATAAATGTTAAGCGGCTTTTCCCAGCGACCATTCCAACCACCAAATTGATACAGGTAAGGTAACGAGCCGTAATGGTCTACGTGTAAGTGAGTAATGAAGATATGGTCGAGTTCATTCATCGCGACACCCGCCGCTACGTAGTTCGCAATTGATCCTTCACCTAAATCAAAGACAAAGTTAGAGCCGTTACCCAATTCTACGTATATCGAGGTGTTTGCTTGCCCCGGGCGAATCATTGGTGATGTCCCCATGAACGTGACACGCATTTCATCCGGTTGAACTTCTTCAGTGCGTGGGAACCAGTTTGCGCCCGACACCATGTGATCACCATAAGGTGCAATGCCCTCAAACATCAGGCCTTCTTTCCAACCTGAATTGGTTTCTTTGCGATAGTCACCATTGTTTACACCGCCCATTAACACAGAAAGCACTTCTTCTTCTGAAGAGTACAAGTTCCCCTTAGGTTGAGTGCTCAGATACTCTTCAAGGGTTTCACCCTCGTGATATTCAAATTTCTCGAGTTTTTGAATATCAGAGTTAGTCTGCTTGGTGTTGTATTGCATCATTGGGTCAGCAGCAAAAGCGGTTGTCGTGATGATCATTGCTGTAGAGATGATTGATAATTTTGCGAAAGTTCTCATAGTTTCACCTATCGGTCTGAGTATTTAGTAAATGAATGAAGTTCCTTCCTCACTCCGATGCAAACAAGTTTATTAATAAACAGAACCTTGATATATAGTGTAAACTTTACTTAAAACCTCCATTTCATTTATGAGTTAATAACGACTCCACCATGATTTGGATGGGTGGCAATAAGAATAGAGGGAACTGAATTTGGACCTTAATCTACTGACTACATTTTTGGCCGTTTACAAACACAGCTCTATCACCGTGGCATCAGAGCAGCTCGATATTTCTCAACCCGCGGTAAGCGCGGCGATTAAGAGACTCGAAGGTGTCGTGGGCAAGGCTTTATTTGTGAGAGAAGGACGAGGTATCGCACCCACTGGAGCAGCGGTATCACTCGCTAACAAGATAGAAGACCCATTGAACATCATTGGAACGGTTGAGCAGCAAAAAAATGACCTTAAGGTTTATTGCACAGAGAGCTTGCTTCATTTCGTTAGTCAGGTTGAAGGCGTAAGCTTCACGGAAGCGCCGCTCGAAGAAGAAGAACTGTTTGATGCGCTTACTGCACAAAAAGTGGATATCGTCATTGATGTACTTTCGAGTAAGAAACACTCATTGATTGAAGAAACCATCGTCGATGAGGAACCCGTGTGTCTGACTCGGATCAATCACCCTCGAATTGGTGAGACACTGAGTAAAGAAGAGTATTTCCAAGAGGAACATATTGCACTCAAGATCAAACGCGCCAACATGAACACAGTCGAATTTTTATCAGAGAGCGATATCGAGCCGAGAAAAGTCAGAATTGAAACCAGCTCAATTTCAAGCATGCTGATTTTGGCAAGCACGACAGATTATATCGCCGCTTCTACTCGTTCTTTTGCAGAAATGCTCGCACCGGCGCTTGGCTTACGCGTTCACCCTATCCCCATCAAATTAAAACCGCTCACGTTTCGAATGCTCTATCACCGCCGTTATGCTAATGACGAACAACACATCAAAACCCGTGAAGCAATCAAGTCAGCATTAAGAAAACATAAATGAAACTGAGGTTTTAACTAAAGTTAACCCTATTAATATAAATTCAGTTTAATCACATACTCTCCAGCAAGTTAATTCAATAGAACGACACTGGAGAATCCATGAAAAAGCTTAACCTTATTGCTCTACCACTTACGTTACTCAGCAGCGCAGCGTTTGCGACTTCGACTCAAGTTTACATCGAACAAAACGTTGCCTCTAATGCTGCTGATAACGGTGTCTACACCACAGAAGCTGGCGCATTAATCGATACCTCAGAAAATGGACAAGTCTATATAGGTTTTGATGACCAGGGTTGGCTAGCCGCGGGTTACGGACACGACTTTCACATCAGCGAATCCTTCACGTTCAACCTATACGGTGAACTCGGTAAATGGGACAACGGTGAAGAGTTATTAATCGAAGGTATTATTGATTATCAAGTGAACGACAACTTCAATGTATTCAGTGGATTGGGATATAACCAGTCAGGGCAAGTACTCGAGAATGTAGGCGACACCACGATTAACACCAATAAGTTCATCGCCGGTGCTGGGTACTCACTCGCAGGCTGGGATTTAGCTTATCAATACACTCACGAAAACAGTGATGGATCCAATGGCGGGTTTACCCACAACGATGACAACGTAATCTTTCATCAAGGCGACTACCGTACCAATGAACACGAAGTCGTTCTCTCTAAGAGCATCGACGACTGGACACCCTACGTGAAATACACCTATTTCAACACCAACGAAGGTGACCTTTACTTGAACGGCCAATCGATGGGCCCGATCGACAACGACAGCATCATCACACTTGGTTTGTCTTACGACTTCTAAATATCTCAGATTCAATTCTCATAGGCAGATGGATTTGCCCACCTTTCGAGGGCACTACTATGAAAATTACTTCTCAACGTAACAAAGCCATTAATATCGCTGCAGCGATCAGTATCGTTTTGTTTTCTGCGATTCCCACCTACGCAAGTGCTGATCACTTAGATTCCCATTATCTAGAGTCGAGTTATCTAGAAACCAGCTATCTAGACTCCTCCTCCGTCGAATTCATGACACCAGATTTTGATCAGGGGTATCTTAACGATGAGATTAAAGAAAACCTTATTCTGGAATAATTCGCTAACACATTACAAAACGCAAAAGCTGAGGCTTGGATACACTCGATGGAGTAGTAAATGGGAACATCGAAAAAACCAGCCGTTAACCCAATGTACTCTTTAGTCAGACTTGAACTAATAAAGATAAACACAATTCACTTCACAGTCGACTCAGTACTATTATTTTCATGACGATATCGCATCATGCTTTACTTATACCCCACAAAAAAGCACCACACTTATAAAGCATGGTGCTGATGTTACTGTGTAGTTTTGACTAAGCTAATTAGTATCTTTAAAACAAAGACTAGTTAGCTGGACGCCAAACGCCCCATTTGTCGCTTTCGTATGTTGCTTGAGGGTTTGTACCACCCTGAACCCACCACTGCGCTTTCCATGACTGGTTCGAGTAAGTCACTACTTCACCGCCTAGGTAAGTCGCTGATGAATCCCATGTGCCTGGGTCAGGAGTCGGATCTGGATCCGGCGTTGGATCTGGGTCTGGTGTTACGCCACCGTCATCAGCAATTACTTCAAAAGTGAAGGTTTCAACACTCTCGCTTTCAATCGAGCTAGCCATAAACGATAGAGTTTCGTTTGCAGTGATGCCAGTGGTATCAACTACGATAGAAGCCGTGCCGTTATTTTGAATGCTTACTGAAGAGCCTTGTGTCTGAATTAGATTTGCCGCTTCGCTTGTTGCAATCACAACTTTGTCGCCAGCATTCACTACATTATCACTCTTCACTAGCTCGTAGATGTCGCCTTTCAATGGCTCAACACCACCGTCACCACCATCAATCAATGTTAGTTTCCCTGACGCACGGCTATCTTTTGAGTTGAAGAAGTTACGTGAAGGATCGTTTTGAAAGTACATGTAGTGCTGCATTTCAGCATGCCAATCACCAATGAAAATCGCACCATCTTTAAACTCTTCATGCCAGCCGTTAATTTCTGAAGCCAACAAGCGAGCCCAATCGTTAACGTTTGAAGCGTCGATAGCGATGTCGAAGCTACGCGCTACTTCACCATACTTGTTGATGATGTCGTACTTAACGGTGTCGCCAACTTGTGGGGTACCAAAAATTTCTGAAATGAATAGGTCGCCACGTACCAGATCAGGTTCAGGACCCGGCTCTGGCGGAGGGGTTGTGCCACCCGCGATAGTGATGTCTGAACAGTTGTAGAAACCTTCGCCCGCCGAATCATCACGTTGCCAGCGCACATACAAGATTGCGTCGCCAGAGCGGTCCGAAGGAATCGTTACGTTGATACGATATTTGCCACCGCTTACAGGAACATTCCCCACTTCTTGGATAAGATCTAAGTCACCCCACGCTAGGCCTTTGCTTAGATCTGCGTTTGGTTTCGTTAGGTAGAACTCCCAAAATGACGGATTGTGTGGCGCAGTCGCATTGAATACATATTCAAATGTACCAGTATTAAGCTCAGTGCGAGTCCAGCCTGTATGAGGTGCACCCATGCCGCGTTTTTGCGAATCATTGGCGTAACATAAAGTGCCGTCAGGAATCGCCGCTTTTACAGCATTGATGTTGTTGAAATCTTGGATATTTTTCGCGTACTCGTTACGTTGAACGAACGGGTATGAACCCGAAATATCTTTTGCTTGAGCACATGCAGCATTGGGTGGTGTACCTGACCAAACCCCGCCTTGCTCGTAACACGTGTTCTGACGTGCACTTGGAAATTCAGACCAGCCATGAGCATTTGCCACTGACGGCACACTCGATAGCATAGCCATACCCACTGCTATTTTTAGAATATTATTATTTATTGTTGTCACTTTCCCACTCTCTATTATTTTACCCTAAACACAAAACTAATTGGTTACTAACCAACCAGCACTGTAATTCGAGGGTTTATAGTTTCTGACTTAAAGAACAACGAAAAATATATACGTCAATTATATCAATGACAGCGGGTTTTATACTGATAGGAATCAGAGTCACACAACTCAAACAAAAGCGTTGTAGATAGATGATGTTGCTTCGAATTATGAAATTTCAGTATTCCGTGTTGATAGAGGAAAAACCATCCGAGATGCATAAAAAAGCGACTTAATGATTAAGGAGCTTTGGAGCTAGGCACTAAGTACACTGCACGAGTTGTACACTAGTTCAGCAATAAGAAGAGAGTTAGTAGCGGCTGTTCATACCAAAGCGATGTGACATGTCATCGTCCATACGGCCACCCTTCCAGCCGCCTCCGCCTAAGAGATTGAGCACATCACGCGCGGTGTAATTCTCGCCGCCGAAGAAGTCATTAGACACATCATTACGTAACAGCTGGATAGTGGGAACTAATTCAACATCCAAATCTTGTGAATCATCAAACAAAGCCAATGCGATTTGTTGTTGACGCTTACTCAACTCGCGAGAACTCGTTTCAACTTGTCCAATCGAGAAGAAGTCACGACTTCCATAGCTCTTTACCAACCTTACAGACAGTAGCTTAATGACCTTTTTGATTCGTCGTCTTTGGATGTATCTAAACATATTTGATCCTTTACTCACTCGTCTTTAACCCAATGACCTTTAGCAAACGCCCTCTCTAACCAAATAGCAGATAGGTTTGATTATCTACAGAGATGCTTTTCACTTGCGTATTGAACACCGACTCAAGCTGCTCGGGAGTAAGAACTTGTTCTGCACTACCTGATGCTTGAAGTACACCTTTGTCGAGCAACAACACTTGGTCTGCGTGTCTTAGGGTTCTGTTCAGGTCGTGATTGGCCATGATCACCGCAATGCCCTTCTCTGCCACTCGAACAATCAGCTTGTATAACAAGCCTTCTTGAGCAATATCCAACGGAGCTGCGGGTTCATCGAGGATCAGCAGCTTTGCGTAAGGATTAAGCGTCGGCCAAATTTGCAGGCACATTCCGGCCAAACGTACGCGTTGCCATTCACCTCCAGACAGTGTCTGAATTGAACGATGAAGTTTGTCTGTGATGTCCAACATCTGGCTTATTTCGTCCAAAGCTGCGTTGATTTCAGTATTAAGTCCATGTGATGAACTTGGTAATGAGAGCGCGAGATATTGGAACACTTCTAAGTTGAAGGCAGGCCTTGCGCTTTGACACAGATAAGCACGGTGTAATGATAAGTCTTGTAACGACAACACAGATAAGTCTTGCTCATCGATCTTTATATCGCCTTTGTAACCATCACCAATACCAGATATCGCTTCTAGTAAGGTACTTTTACCGCTGCCATTAGGACCGATGACATGAGTCACCTGCCCTTGCTTGATCTCAAATGATAGCGGTAATAAACGAGCGCCTACGCTCAGGCTCTTAATTTGAATCATGATTTTTGATTAACATCCAAATGAAGATAGGCGCACCGATACTGGTGGTCATCACACCCAAAGGTAATTCTGCAGAATCAAGTAATGTACGCGCACAAATATCAGCAAACACCAGCAGTGCCGCACCAGCAACCGCGGACAAAGGAAGCAGGTATTTGTTGTCAGTACCAATCGCTAAGCGCAACAAGTGTGGCACAACCAAACCAACAAAACTGATCACGCCACCTAAAGCTACTGCGCAGCCGACTAAAATAGAGACAGCGAAGATCAAGCGCCAGCGTAATCTCGGAACGTTAACACCCAATTGCGCAGCATGAGTCTCGCCAATCATCAGCTTATCGAGCTTGCTACCTTGCAGACACAACCAAATAATCACGGGAATCATCACTAAGGTAAGCGAGTGTTGATACCAAGTCACACCACCCAAACTGCCCATTAACCAATACATCAGCAAGCGAAGGCTTAGGTCATCACTAAAATAGAATGCCCATGTCACCATCGCGCCTGAAAGAATGCCTAACGCCACACCCACCAGCAATAATTTGGCCGTGGTCAGTCGCATCGTTTTGACCATGCTCACCAGAATCACGGTGAAACAGAGCGAGCCTAAAACGGCAGCAATCATGAACAGTTCTGGAGTTGGAGCAAACGGTAAGAAGAACAGCACTATCACCATGGCCAAGCTCGCGCCACCGGAAATACCAAGCACGCCGGGTTCGGCTAATACGTTACCGAGTAAGACTTGCAAACTTGCGCCTGAAACGGCTAATCCAGCCCCGATAGCAATAGCAGCCAATAGTCGAGGTAAGCGTAAATCAATCAGTAGTTTTTGTTCTAACGTGGACAAGGTGCCCAGAGGGGAAATGAAGAGATCGCCAACCATTAGGTAAATTGCACTCAGCGCGACAAGCAATGCTGCCATCAAATAAATGGCTCGCGTCCATTTGTGCTGTTTTTGGTGAAGAAGTTGTTGGAAATCCATATCAAGCTACTTTGAAAATGTTCGCGTAACCTTACCTGTATACCCAAATAAACTCAAGGCTCACACCGTAATGTGAACCTTGATATTTCAACCAGTTGAGTAGTTGTTTTAGTCGATTAAATCCGACTGGATATTAATCGTACACAAGCTGACCGTGGTCGAATCGTGTTTCAACTTCGCACACCATTAAGGCCGCTCGTTGACCAATAGCCACGTTGCGATTTGGGAATACCACGGCTTCGTTTTCATTCTTCGCCATCAATGGTTTATCACCATCATGACCGAACACTTCACCGTGCTTAAACGCGGTAAAATTCTCAACGTCATCAGAGAACATGAAATCAAAGTCATCGTGCAAACGAACAATCGTTCGGCTTACGCGATAGGTAATGGTTTTCTTTGGCAAATGCTCTGGTTCTATTTCAGCAATCAGGTTGCGCATCGCCAGGTCAAAAGCAGTGAGCTTATCAAGCTGGTTCTCACCAATTCGCGCGACCTGCCCTAGCTCCATTGTCAGTGCTTGAGCTGCAAAATTTTCAGCACTGTACCAACTGAAGGTGCTGGTTGGTGCGTTCGACAACAACACCGCTTCAACATGCGCGCTATTAATGAAATCAAACAGCTCTTTATTGCGAACTTCGTGTCGAACCTTGGGGCTCACGGCGAACGAATAATGCTTAGACAAGCGGATCGCACAATGCAGATCGAGGTGCCAGCGAGTGGCAGGTTCCGTTTGTTTATAAAACTCAGTCACTAAGAACTTTAAGTTCTTCGCAATATCCACTTCTCGATTGCTCTCGTGCTGTTTTTCATCAAACAGACGATTCATATTCACATCAAGAAAACGGGTATGCGCGTTGGTTGCTTCAGGGTGAGCGATGATAAACAAGCATCTCGCGTTCACTTCCTGAAAGCCTGTTTCGATATCCTCAATGAGCTTATCGATAAGCTCCATTGGAGAGGTTTCGTCGCCATGAACACCTGTTGAAAAGATGATGTTTTTGGTTTCAGAATTGTACTCTGCGGGAATCACTTCCAATACACCGCGTTGATGAAGCTTAATTTGAACACCGTTACTCAGTACGGTCTGTCCTGCAACCACTTCTTGCTCAAGATCTAGGCTGTCAAAAAGAAATGATTGGCGAAAGAGGGTCTTCGTCATGCGCTACTCCTTAATTGCACGGCCGTATGTTAATAAATTGTACATAGAAATTGTGTTGCTAGGATCGCACTTATCAACAGAAACTCCGTTATCACTCACAAATACTGCCCATATATTTTAGATTTCTTGCTTATCAACAAACCGACGTCTGTTCCAAATAATGATTTTTTAATTCTGTTCTAGATGATCATTTTAAGTTTAGTCATTTCAGCAAGATAAGAGCCACGTAAGCTAACACAGCTCTTACCCGCGATGAACAGATTGAGATCAATTAATCTTTCTGATTCAGCAATCTTTCAAATTCATCGATTTGAACTTTGACCATGTCGATGCTTTGTTGCCAAAAATCAGCTTGAGTCAGGTCCATTCCTAAGTGCTTCTGAACGACTTCTTCCGCCATCATGCTGCCCGTATCACGAAGCAACGACACGTAATCGCCGTAGAATTGCTCACCTTTCGCATCGCGCTGAGCGTAAACACCTTTACTGAACAGATAACCGAACAGGTATGGATAGTTATAAAAGCTCACTTGAGAGATGCTGAAGTGCAGCTTACTTGCCCAGAAGTAAGGGTCGGCTTCTGTCATTGCATCGCCGTACCACTCTTTCCAAGTCGTCTCCATCAGGTCACACAGCTGCTGAGCCGTGAGTTCGCCTTTTTCACGCTGCTCGTAGAAGGCTTTCTCAAACTCAAAACGAACGGGAATGTTCACCATTAATGCCAAAGAAGAAGAAAGCTCTTCCCACAGCATTTCCAATTTTTCATTTCGTGTTTGTGCTTGCTTCAACAAGTGGTCACGAACAATATTCTCAGCAAAGATCGAAGCGGTTTCAGCAAGTGTCATTGGGTAACGAGTTTGACACAATGGCATGTCTTTCATTACCCAGTTATGGAAAGCGTGGCCCAATTCATGAGCTAGTGTCATTAAATTTGAGCGACTACCACTCCAAGTCATGAAAACTAATGGCGTGCGAGTGGCTGCAAACTTAGTACAGTACGCACCTAGGCGTTTGTTCGCAGCAGGCGCGGCATCAATCCAACCGTTCTCAACCATTAATGCGACAAAATCAGACATCTCTGGATTGACTTCAGAGAAAGCCGTTTTGATCACTTCGATCGCTTCATCAAATGGGTAAACTTTAGATTTATTGTCACCCAGTGGTGGCATCGCGGCTAAATGGTTCCAAGGTTTCATTTCATCCAAGCCGTGAACTCTTGCCATCAACAAACCTGCTTTCTGACCAACAGCTCGATTGGCTTTTGCCACCGACATCATGGTATCTAGCGTTTCTGGTACAATGCGGCTTCCATGCAGGCTTGGATCAAGGAAATGCACATCGCTAATTTTCGAACGCTTTTTGTTTTCCGTCAGTCGCCAACCTGCCAATGCATTTAGAATCGAAGCAAATGACTCTTGATGCGTTTTCATTGCGCCTTGAACAGCACGCCATGCCGTTTCTTGTTTGTCGAACTCGCTGCCATACAACAAACTCGCCGCTTGTGAAAAACCTAGAGTTTCATCTTCGCCGTCCAGCTTTAGTGACAGTTTTAAAGAACCCGTCAGGTTATCGTATAAACGCCCCCATGCATCGCGGCCATCGACTTTCATTGCGGCTAGCAACTGCTCTTCAGCTACACTCAGTCTACTACTTGCAAGTTTACGAGAGCTTTCAATCGCAAACCCTTGCCCTGCTACATCAGCACTATCATGCTCTAAAACGGCATTGATAAATTCCGGCTCAGCATGAATTAACGTATCTTCATAAGGGCTGAACGCTTGAGACATCTCAGAGTTCAGTTTCGCGACACGACCAAGCAATGCTTTCGCTTCAGTATGTGTTGCGTCTACCGATGCGTGACAGTTAGCAAACGTGTTGATGGTGCTAAGTAACGTACCTGCCGCTTCTGACGTTTGAATCGCGTTTTGCATCGCTAGAATGATGTGGCGCTTTTCAACATGCACATACAAAAGTTCAATACACTGCTGAATGAGTTCAATATCTTGTTCTATCTTCGCATCATCCAGATCGCGATAAGCGATGCTTAGATCCCAACTAGGTGTTGTCATGACAAAATTCCTTTCACGTAAATAGCGATTGTAAGCATCGCTTTATACTTCTAATATTTTTAATAAATTGTTAATTATTAAACTATGTTTCTGAACACTCAGAGAACTGGTAGCCCTATCGACTTTACGCTGACAAAGCTCTGTGCAAACTGAGTGATTTGAATATGGGTTATCGAGGCATTCTCAATCGATAGCTTCGAATACAAACTCGGGTTTTTCCAATCAATATCGAGACAATGTGCCAAGATCATTCGGATCACACCACCATGGGTAACGAGTAATAGATTGTCACTTTCATTGGTCAGAAGTTGCGACCAACCTTGGGTAACCCTGTCATGGAAGTTCTGTAAACTTTCAGCGCCAGACAGCTGATGGTTTGCGGGATCTTGCCAGAAAGTTTCTAACTTTGCCCATTTATCATCAAGCTCATCGAACGCAACACCATCGACTTCACCAAAGTTCATTTCCTGAAATTCAGGCTCAATCGACAGAGGCAAAGCCATACATTTCGCATATAAGTTGGCTAAGTCGCTGCATCGTCTCAATGGCGAAGTGACAACGCAATCCAGAAAGAGGTTTTGCTCAATCAGCGACTCACAAATACGTTGTTGTATTTCAGTCTGAACCAACACGTCAGAGAAACCATTGAGCGCGGCTTTGCCTTCGACCTTGCCGTGTCTGAGCAAATAGATATTTTTGATGGCTCCGTTTTCCATGAACTCGACCTAACCTTCGGAATGTATAGAGTGGATTGACGGTTTTAAGTTCAACGGCAACCCTGCTGCAATCAATGTAACTCGCTCAACAACACGAGCCAGTGATTGATTCATGCGCCCTGCGTTGTCCACAAATAAACGCGACACTTTGCCCAACGGCACGACACCAAGCCCCACTTCGTTTGAAACCATGATAATTTGCGCCGGGCTTTGCTCTACGCTTTTGACCAATACTTCAACCACAGCTTCAACCTGTTCATTAGTTGCGTCATCACCCAATTCAAAGATGATGTTGTTCAGCCACAAGGTTAGGCAATCAATCAGCACCACATCATCTTGGTCAAAAGACTCCAGTTTTTCAGCTAACTCAACGGGCACTTCATGCTCAATCCACTGATTACCACGACGTTGTTGATGGTGCGCTATTCGCTCTCGCATTTCGTCATCAAGATACGTCGCTGTCGCAATATAATTGAGGCGTCCATTTGAACATGCTTCAAGCGCACATAATGCTTGTTGCTCTGCAAAACTCGACTTACCAGAACGAGCTCCACCCAATACCAGGTGGCTGTTTCGCTGGCTTGTTTGATTAGTTTGATTCATGTTAGTCATAGGAAGCCGTTATAGAAAACCATTGTAAAATGCAGCAATGAATACAAGGTAAATCAGTAACTCCATCAACTGTTGAGCTGCACCCAAGCAGTCACCAGTAAAGCCACCAATTCGAGCCGTTAACCACTTTTTGAAACCTGTTCTGAACAGATAAGCAACGACAGATAAAATCAAAGCGAATTCAAGACCAAACCACAGGCTAGGTAATACGCCTACAAGCAAGAGAGAAACGAGCTCGCCCTTAGTTTGCTTGTTGGCCAATGGCTTGCTTTTACTGGTATCCAAATCGCTAACATAAGGCATGTCGTAAATCAGCGATGCAGCAATCGCACGGCTAAAGGTGTAGCTCGTCACAATGACCAAAAACAATCCAGTCATGCTGACGAGTTCATTGAGCAGAACCCACTTGCCAAGCAGAGCCATGATCAGCGCAGACGCGCCGTATGTACCGATGCGGCTATCTTTCATGATGGTTAATCGGCGTTCAAGCGTCATTCCACCACCAATGCCATCCGCCATATCGGTTAGACCATCTTCATGAAAAGCCCCCGTCAACATCAAGCTAAAACTCATCATCAAAAAGATGGCCACTGCACTCGGCAGTATGTCATCGAGTAGCAAGAACACACCGCCACACAGAACACCAAGTAACAAACCAACCGTTGAAAAGTAGCGTCCAGAGCGGTTCATTCGCTCTGATGAATAGGGAGTATTCTTCGGCATAGGCAAACGAGAAAAGAAGCCCATCGCCAATGTAAAAAGCTCCCACTGATAAGTAGCTCGATCTTTTAATGATCTTTCTGGTGCATCACTCATTAAACCGTGACTCCAGCACTTTCGAAGCTCGCCATGTTGTTATAGAACTCAGCTGCCGCACGAATAATTGGCATAGCCAGTGCAGCGCCTGTGCCCTCGCCCAATCTCAATCCAAGATCGAGCAGTGGCTCAGCGTCTAGCAGCTCTAACAAAATTTTGTGCCCCGATTCTTCAGAGCGATGCGCAAAGATCATGTAATCACGACAATTCGGGTCAATTAGGGTCGCGACATACGCAGCGACTGATACGATAAAGCCATCGACCAACACAGGGGTTTTGTTTTGGTACGCGCCAAGGAAAGCACCGACCATTTGAACTATCTCAAAGCCGCCTACTTGAGCAAGTACTTCTTTAGGATCTAAACCTTTGCAACGAGCAACACCTTGTTTCACAACCACTTTCTTGTGTTCCAGTTGTTCACAGCTAATCCCTGTACCTAAACCAACGCACTCCTGCGTGGGGCGATTAGCTAATGCACTCAAAATCGCTGACGCACTGCTGGTATTGCCAATGCCCATTTCACCAAACATGATGATATTAGTGCCATTCGAAATGGTTCTAGAAGCAAGCTCTGCACCCAATTCAATCCCACGTTCCATCGTTTCTAAACTCATTGCCGCTTCGTTGGCAAAGTTATTGGTTCCCGTACCCAAGCGCTGTGAAATTAACATGTCGCTATCGGATTCGACTGGTAACAAAATCCCAGTATCCACCACCGTAATATCGATGTTGTTCACCGCGCAAAAGCAATTAATCGCTGCGCCGCCGTTTAAGAAATTCAACACCATCTGTTGTGTGACAGCACTTGGGGCAATACTCACGCCTTCGTCAGCAATGCCATGGTCGCCAGCAAATATGATGATACTTGGCTTGTTCAATTCGATGTGTTCAACCGCAGCTTCTTTGCCTTGGCTCTGAATCAATGCCAGTTGATGTGCAACCTTTTCTAGTAGGCCAAGCGCACCGAGTGGCTTGGTTTTTTGGTCAATGCGATGTTGGATGTAGTGCGAGTGTTTGGTATCTAACATAAATTGAGGAGTACTTAAATTTAAGAAAACGAGTTTGAGAGCGCTTATTCTGCTTGAGCTAAATGGGTAAACTATTTAGGGCGAGCGACAGAGAACACATTGGAAAGCGTGGCGTATTCACCCCCGCCCAATCGAGATAAAGGATCCAGTGCTAACGCATCGATCTTAAGACGCTCACTGTCTTTGTCGATGACATCCTCCGATATATACACGGCCTCAACTTGAGCAAAGATAAGGCTTTGTGGCACCTCTCCAACTTCTTTTACTTCGTACAAGGTGCAGCCAAAAGCGACCGCGCACTCTTTTACTCTCGGTAAAGAAAAGCCATCAAATTCAACCAACTCGATATTATTCGCAGTCACTTCTGATTCACCATGATCAAGTGTGGCCGCTGTTGCTGTTATTGCTTCTGCAGAGCTTGCTGATGCTATATGAATGACAAGCTTACCTGTTTCGAGCGAATTGCGAGTCGTATCCTTAATCTCACCACTTGGCTTCTTACCAACGGACAGCATTAATAAAGGCGGGTTGCTCGATACTGGAGTGAAATAAGAGAAAGGCGCTAAGTTGAACTCTTGTTCTGAAGATTCCGTCAATGCCCACGCAATAGGGCGAGGAACAACGGTTTGTGTCATCAGGTGATAAATCTGAGTGGGAGCAAGAGTATCAAGCTTGAGGTTCATAGCACGTCCTTGTCTATGTGAAATTCAAATCAGTTTACGTGTTAAAAAGAGTCGTATCTATGGCTATCTGGCAGAAAATGCAGAGAGTGTTCTTTATTTGAACAAATACACCTCATTATTTCTCAAATTGAGAATCAAAAAGACATAAAAGTAACACTAAGCAACCACTTAAAAGAAAAATCAATAACTTACGTTTTGGCACCGATTATGCTTTAAATAAAGTAACTTATTAACCTCTCTCCGTTGGTAAGTTAACAACAAAGTAAGTTAAGCAATAAGGTAACAAGTATCAAAAGTGATTGCCCTCACTAAGAAACAAAAATCGACTGCTAAACAACAGACACAAAGAAAGAGATAAAGATTTAGGAGGTGTAATGTTCGTAAACCAAAGCAAAAAAAAACCAATTAAATCAAAGAAGAAAAACAGTAAAAAGGTGAAGAAACTCCCACTAGCCTTCACCTAGAAAGTGAAAAGCCCGTTGCCCAGCGGGCTTTTCGCTGTTTGGTGCTTTATTTCCAAACATCCAGTGACCAACACCTGTCACTCTTCACCATCACTGGATTACTTTGCCGCCATCATTGTTTTGTGTAAGTTTTGTTCGCTTAAAATTCAAACACTGTTTATATTAAACAAGCACTTGCAAAGCGTTAAGGATAGCTATGAGTATTTCTGGAGACAAAACATCGGTCGTAGTGGCTGGAGCAACTGGGCTAATTGGACATCATGTCATGACGTTACTTATCGACGAGCCCGCGGTCGAAAAAATCTATGCCTTATCCCGAAGAGCATTAGATTCGCAGTTCAGTTCCCAAAAACTCCGTACTCTTATTCACAGTGACTTGCAGATAACGAGCTGGGATGACGCAAAAACAACTCCAACACTTGGCGTTATCTGTTTAGGCACCACCAAGAAAAAGGCCGGGTCAAAAGAAGCGCTACGTAAAGTAGATGTTGAATTAGTCAGCCAGGTTGCTCAATCGATGAAATTTCTGGGCGTTCAAAGAGTCGCAGTAGTCTCCAGCTACGGCGCTTCAATTGATTCCTATTCACACTACCTTCGTTGCAAAGGGCAAATGGAACAGAACTTAAAACGAATTGGTTTTAAACAACTATTTATTGCTCGTCCAGGGCCACTTGTTGGTGAAAGAGATGAACCCAGAGCTGACGAAAAGCTTCTGCAACGTGTTTTCCCTCTCCTCTCTCCCTTTATGTTTGGTAAGTTCAAAAACCTGCGCCCTATTCAATCGAAAGATGTTGCTCAAGCCATGTTGTTCAGATTATTCGAAAATAACTTCCAAAATGTAGAAATTTACTCGTCAAGTAACATGCTCAATTTATTGGCAAAATATCGCTAAAAAGCTCACCTATTCACCACAATGTTGAATATCCACTCATCTTATTAGGTGGATATTACTAATTGTTCTATTAAATTACTTTTCCTTATTTTACGTTTTATAACAGAACGTTATTTTAGCGGCAGTACTTGCACCTATACATCCAGGTGCCTAATTGATTTAGAGCTATTCATAAGGAAAGCAAATGTCATTTTCAGCTATCGCTGCATTAGCGGTATTCACGGGTATCCTCTTTTTTCTCTACGGACAACAAAGAAAAGAAAACACGTTATCGCGTTTAGTTCTATTCGGTTTAGTCTTCGGTAGTGCTTTTGGTCTTGGCCTTCAGCTTCTATTTGGCGAAGGTAATCCGGTAATCAAAGAAACTTTAGACTGGGTAAACATTGTTGGTCGCGGTTACGTTGGCCTACTGAAAATGGTGATCATGCCATTGGTATTAGTTTCAATGATTGCGGCAGTCGTGAAACTTGAAAAAGGCGGTTCGCTAGGCAAGATATCTGGTATCACGATCTCTGTATTGTTAGCAACAACAGCGATTTCTGCGATTGTGGGTATTGCGGTCGCTCAAGCATTCGGCCTTTCGGCTGAAGGCTTAACAGAAGGTGCTCGTGAGACAGCTCGTATTGCAACACTAGAAAGCCGCATGGGAAGTGTTTCAGACCTAACTATTCCACAAATGCTGGTTAGTTTCATTCCGACTAACCCGTTTGCAGATCTAACGGGCGCTCGCTCTACGTCTATCATTGCGGTTGTTATCTTCGGCGTTCTAACAGGTATTGCTGCTCGTAAAGTAATGGCTGAGAAAGAAGAGCTAGAATCACCGATCCGTACTTTCGTTGACGCTGCGCAATCTATCGTTATGCGCTTAGTTAAGATGATTATGGCACTCACGCCATACGGCATCGCTGCGTTAATGGCGAAAGTTGTAGCAACATCAAGCGCTTCTGACATCCTAAGCTTACTGGGCTTCATCGTTGCTTCTTACGTCGCAATCATCCTGATGTTTGTTGTCCACGGTGTGTTGGTTTCTTTTGTTGGCGTAAACCCGAAGGAGTACTTCCAAAAAATCTGGCCAGTACTAACGTTCGCTTTCACATCACGTAGTTCTGCTGCAACGATTCCACTTAACGTTGATGCTCAAATCACTAAGCTAAATGTGCCACCAGCGATTGCTAACCTGTCTGCAACGTTCGGCGCGACGATTGGACAGAATGGTTGTGCGGGTATTTACCCTGCAATGCTAGCAGTAATGGTTGCGCCAACAGTCGGAATCGACCCAATGGACATCAACTTCATTCTGTCTCTGATTGCGATTATTACGGTGAGCTCATTCGGTATCGCGGGTGTGGGTGGCGGTGCAACGTTCGCGGCGCTTATCGTATTACCAGCGATGGGCCTTCCTGTAACTATCGCGGCACTGCTTATCTCTATCGAGCCACTTATCGATATGGCACGTACAGCGCTTAACGTATCTGGTGCAATGACAGCCGGTACAATCACCAGCCGCCTATTAGGTAAGAAGGACAAGCAACAAGATCTGGAACAAGCGAACGCTTAATAGGTTCGATTGATTCATTAACTTGAGTCTCGTTAAACAAAAAACCGATGCCCACACATCGGTTTTTTATTATCTGTCTTTTATCAGAGTCACTTTGTAAACGGCAGAACTTAAAGCAACAACTGAATCACTTTCTCAGCCAGTGCTTCATCGTCATCTTCACTCAATCCACTGATACCAATAGCGCCAATCACCTGCCCCTTTATCTCAATGGGAACACCACCTTTAAAGCCAGTGATCTTTGGGTCGGTCCAGTAACTTAAGTCTTTACCAGTTTCTCTCGCCCAAGCGCCTAAGTTACCGCTTGGCTGCCTGTCTCTTGCAGACGTGTAAGCTTTGTTCTGTGCTAACAATCCGGCTTGTACACTCACATTATCCGTGCGAATAAACGCCAGTAACTCACCATGCGTATCACACACGCTCACCGCGATTGCTTGTTGATTATGCTCTGCAATGTTGAGAGCGCTAGACATCAATTGCTTTACGAGCTTTTGATTCAACATACTCATTCCTTAAGGCAGTGCTTGACCACGCGAATACACGTATAAGTTGTACCACTCTTCACGAGACAGATTTATCTGAGTCGCTACTGCCGAAGCTTTGATTCGCTCTAAATTAGTCGTGCCAATAACAGGCTGAATACTTGAGGGATGACGAAGCAAAAATGCCAACACAATCGCTTCACTTTCTACGCCATATTGGTTCGCTAACTGAGCTACGTAATGCGCGGTCTTTTTCACGTTGTCATGTTCTGAATACAAACCTTGCTCAGCAAATCGACCTTGCGCCAAGCAGCCCCACGCTTGTAATTGAATCCCCTTCATTTGGCAATGCTCAAGTGTACCTGCAGCAAAATCAGATTGATGGTGACCTTGCGAGTTGATCATCACACCATCATTCAACCAATCCAATTTAGCTAAACTCATCTCAATTTGGTTTGCGACAATGGGTTGCCCAAGCGCAGATTGCAGGTACTGAATTTGGTGGCTGTTCATGTTAGAGACACCGAAGAAATCGACCTTTCCCTGAGCTTTCAGGTTCTCAAGCATTCTTGCCAACTCATCGAGTTCCATGAGCGGATCAGGGCGATGCAAAAGCAACACGTCGAGCTTTTCAATATTCAATCGGTTGAGAATACCGTCTACCGATTGGCTTACCCAATCTGCCGAGAAATCATAGCGACCAACATTGCCCTCGCCTTCAAAACGAATACCACATTTAGATTGAATGAATATCTGATCACGTAATTCAGGGGCTTGTTGCAGTGCTTGACCAAAAGCTTGCTCTGCTTTGCTGAAGGTATAAATGTCTGCATGGTCGAACAGATTGATCCCTGACTCTAATGCTGTGTCGATTACGCGGCGTGTTTGCGCTGCATCAGCCGCCGTTACTGGATTATCATTCCAGCCACCACCTAATCCCATGCAGCCGTAGGCAACCTGCCCGACATTCGGTAGATAGTTTGATAACGGAATGCTCTTTTTATCATTCGTTTTATTTGTAGATTCAATGCTGTTCGTCATACCTGATCTCGCTTTGAAGATTTGATGCCAATAAATATGCCTCTATCATATTGTTCTTTTTAGAAAACAGAATATGCTATTTACGAAATGATTGTTTTATATGGCGAACAATGGAACTAACCAGTTTTGAAGGCATACACACATGAACGAGCACAAGAGAATAGAACGACTGATCCTATTTGTAGAACTTGCTCAGCAACTTAACTTTACCAAAGCAGCCGAAAAGCTCGGTATCTCTAAGAGCTACCTTTCTGAGCAGATCAAACGTTTAGAGAATGATTTACAGTGCCCTCTTTTGGTCAGAACCACGCGCAGTGTTCGTTTAACCCAAGAAGGCGTACGCGCGTTACAACAAGGCTTAACGATTCGTTCTCAAGTGTTGCAGCTTGAACGTAGCGTTTCAGAGCAGCATGACATCGTAAAAGGTCTATTGCGTCTCACCGCGCCAAAGATGTTTACTGAGGTATATCTATTCGATATCTGCCAACAGTTTAGGCAGCAATATCCAGAGATCCGTTTTGAGATAAATAGCAGCTACACCAACTTTAATCTCAACCAAGATGATATCGATATCGCGTTTCGTGCCACCAATACCCCACCAGACAACATGGTGGCAAAACATTTGATTAGCTATCAGCATGATTTAGTCGCTACGCCCGGTTATCTTGATCAATTTGGTCGTCCAACCAATGTAAGTGACTTAAGTGATCATCAATGCTTAGCAACGCTGCACCAAACCGAGTGGCCTTTAAAATCAGCAAATATTGATGTGTCCGGTTGGCTTTCAAGTAATGACAATCACTTACTTAAGCAACAAGCCATGGTAGGAAGCGGTATTATTCGTATTGCGAGTTACTACGTTGCGAAAGAGGTTGAGCTTGGAGAGTTAGAGCGCGTGCTGCCTAATGAATGTCTGCCACAAGGCAATAGTATTTACCTGTTCTATCCGCAAGTTATTTATCCGGCAAAGAAACACCAAGTGTTCGTTAAATTTGTTCAGAATTACTTTGAAAGCTTAAGTCGATAAAATGATGCACAGCTCACTAGGGCTTGTTGGTTTCATCTGGCCAACATATTCGTCGTAGCGAGCTCTACTTCAACCTCTTCGGCTGAATGTTATACCAGTGAAAGCCGACTATATGGCCGATCCACTTTCTATTCTTAGTTCGTTTTATTATTTCTTGGTCTTACATTAATACCTAAATATTCACTCTACGAATCGTTTTTTATTGACTTAAAAATGAAATCATAACGACACACTAATTTGCGTAACTTAGGGTGCAAATAGGCAATCATATTACAGTGCCTATCAGGAGGATGTATGAAACCAAATCGATCTACGGTACTCACTGGACATGTAAAGCACTGCCCATGCTGTTCTACCGAACTGGTCATTAAAGACCACATTCATGTTTGCCCGCGCAATGAAATTGGCGACTGTTACTTCGATGGCTATGACCAACACGAGCAACGTGCTAATACCGATTTCATCGATCATGCAAGTACCAATGATAGCCTTGTTTACGGCATGTCAGAGCATTAAGTGTTAGTCCACATTTGCTTAAGTCATTTCGCGCCAAAAAAAATGCAGCGACAATCGAGTGATTGTTCGCTGCATTCTTAGATCCTGTAAACTTAGCTAGCCATTAGAATGGAGCTAGGTAAAACGGATTACCACATTAGATCATCTGGGATCACAAAGTCTTTGTACGGGTCGTCTTCGTCTACTTCATCTGTGCTACCTGCCTGCGTATCAACGATAGATTCTTCGTCGCGCATAGCAATCTTGTTCGCTACTACTGTTGGAATAACAACATAGCTCTCGCCTTGACGAGCAATACTTAGAATGCCTTTACTTAGTTGCTTTTGAGTCAGCTCTTCTACGTAAAGGTATTTAACTAGCGTACCGTCGGTGAAGTTGTATTTGATCTCACCGTTCTTCTGTTCGATCTTGTTCATCTCAATCAGTTGCTTCACTTGAGCTTTAATTTCTTTGCTCAACTGCTGTTCTTTCAACTGTTGGTTTAGCTCTTTGTCTTTCGCTTGCTGCGCCAGTTTAGTTTCTTCTGCTGCCGCTTTTGCTTCACGAGACTGAACGCGAGACTTTTTAGAGCCTTTTTTCGCCTTCTTTAATTTTTTCTCATTTACCAAGCCAGCTTTAAGCATTTGCTCTTGGAGTGTTAACTTTGCCATGACTTTCCCAGTTCAGGATTAAAAACGACACTATCATACCTGTTTTTGAGGAATCTGTTTACTGAACAATGGCAAAATTTTTGCTGGTAGAGCAAGGCGGTTAGCGTTATTCCTTATCGTGATTCACAGCATCCATTTCTGGTTATTTACCGACCTATGATTTCCACAAAAACACCCACTAGTGACTTACCCTCATACCCAATCCTTCCTCTATTTTTTAGCGTGCGCGCGTATCACTTATCATTCAGGCGAAGCAATATGTTAATTTTCAATGAGTAATATAATTTATAAAACCATGGCATATATCTAATATTTGGGTAATTCCCATAGAGTTATAACTCCAATGTCACAACTCTTTACTACGTTATTCTTTAAACCAATCAGTAAGGATAACGTAAAAATGAAAACTCAATGGGCTTGCCTTAGTGCAATACTTGCATCTGCTTCATTCATTTCAACCTCGGCTATTGCAGATACCGATGTGTACCTGACCAATAACACTAGCCAAGCAATGACGATTCAAACCAATCACACAGGTACCGACCAGCTTCAATTCGGTGATGAGTGGCAACAGCATGTTGAACAGATTGGCCCTTGGGAGACGAAGAAGCTGATCAGTTTCAATCGCTGGACTGGTGTGAAATCTGGGAAGACCTACGAGTTTGACACTGTAGTATCGAACGCTGTGGGAGAAAGTGTCACGCTCAACCAAACCATGAAAGGTCATTGGTACAACTCGACACTGCAACATGGTTTAAGTGCCGCAGACGTCAACCTAACGCTGCATGACGATCGTAATATTCATCGCAGCACAACCGATGCATTCGGGGTCAATGCAGAGCTTGCACTTAAAGCCGATTCTACGGCGCGCTACGATGATATTTATTACACCATCACCCCACCCAAAGTAGATGAGCAACCAGATCCGGATGCCAATACACTCAAAGTCATGACCTACAACATCTGGGCGCTACCTGCCATCGCTTCTCACATCGGTGATCGTTACGACCTCATTCCTCAATACGTTAAGGGCTACGACGTGTTAGCGCTTCAAGAAGTGTTTGCCAACGGACGAGATGAGTTCCTGCGTGAACTAGCAAAAGAGTATCCTTATCAAACCAAGATGCTCAATAAAGATGGCATCAACATCTATGACGGCGGCGTGATCATTGTGAGCCGTTACCCTATCGTCAATGAAGCGCAATACGTGTTCCCTGATTGTACAGGCACAGATTGCTTCGCTGACAAAGGCGTGAATTACGCTGAAGTCATCAAAAATGGTCAGGCTTACCACGTGTTTGGCACTCACACGGCATCATTCGATACGGACACGGCTCGTGACTACCGACAGCGCCAATTTAAACAAATGCGTCAGCTTGCTCAATCACTGGAAATACCAACTTCAGAAACGGTTATTTACAGTGGTGACTTCAACGTGAACAAGCTGAAGTTCCCAGGCGACTACCAGCAGATGTTCGCTAACCTACAAGCCGCTGAGCCGGAGTATTCAGGTTATACCGCTTCAACCTTTGATCCTCGCATCAATAACTTTGCTGGCGAACCTATGTCTGGCGGGGAAAATGTTGAATACTTGGATTACGTGGTGGTGAGTTCGGAGTACGCGCAAAAAGCTCACAACAATAACCGCGTTGATGTTCCTCGCTCTACAAGCAGTGAATTATGGAAGCACTACAACCTTTCAGACCACTTCCCTGTCAGTGCTGTCATCAAGTAGCGCGGTAAACGGATAATGCATCGAGTTATATTAACCCTAATGCTCGTCGCTGTGACGAGCATTGTTGGCTATTCATGGTCATCAAAATCGATTGAAGCATCGCAATCTTCTGTCCAACACACAGAAGCAAAAAAGCACGTTTCTAAAACGACTGATGACAATAGTCCCCCATCAAAGACAGCAAGCTTTTCAGACAATACCGTTTCGCAAGGAAAACAAGTCCAAGCTGAAAACCTTCACGGAAAAGCGTATGCAGAAGACCTAATTGAACTTGAAGGTAAGGTGCTGCTTGATGAGCTCGATGAGTTTTGGACGCTTTGCCAACAAGTGGGCAATTGCACTGAACAACTCGCGCAGTTGAAATCTGAATTACCGATAGAATGGTTTGAACTATTGAGTGATTACCCGAAGCTCTCTGCTGATTGGCAAGTAAGGGAAAGTACGATTCCGCTCGAATCCATAGAAACTCTTGAAGAGCGTGTTGCCCTATTCAAACAATCTGCACAGCAAGTATGGGGAGAGTTGGCCCACCAGCTATTCGCAGACCAGTTTGCACATCTAGATTTTACGCTCGACGCAAACACCCTTAAAGAAAACGAAGCGAGCCAGTTTTTGGCCAACTATCAAGATTTACTTAGTGAATGGCAAAACAATACGGGCACATTAAACGCCGAGACAGCGCTTCAAAAATATGAACTGGCAGTCTCTTTGATACCCAGCAGCTATAGCCCTGCTGAAATAGTTTCACTCAAAGCCGACCTTCAAGAGACCTACTTAGATGAAATGCAAGCCAGCAACATTACCGCAAGAGAACACCAAGTCGCGAAACAGCAACAAACAGTGATGACTTACCACGAGCAACTGGATCAGCTCAAAGCGACCTTAGACTCTCAGCGTTCCTCAAGTTATGCCACTTGGACTCAACAAGATTGGGACAGTTACTATCAGCAGCAAGTATCCGATTTCAGGGAGCAATTTTTTAGCAAGTAACGCTTTAACTTAAACCGTCACGAAACTGCGCAGGTGTTTTATTGAGCCAACCTTTAAACGCCCTTCTGAAGTTTGCAGGGTCGCTATAACCGAGCCTTTCACCGATGTCATCAATGCTCATGGTTGTACCGAGCAATAGTTCTTTAGCGAGTTCCACTCGAACTTCGGTAAGCAATATTTGATAACTGGAATCATGGGTCACTAGCTCTCGCCTGAGCGTGCGAGAGCTACACCCAAATTCGTCAGCGAGTTGTTCAATATTCGGGAAACTGCCTGCAGTTTGATAAAAAATCGTTTTGATCTGGTTAGTCAGCAGATGCTCAGAGTCCAGCGTTTCCACTATCGACTGGCAAGACGCGAGATAGCGCTTCAGTGTCGCAGCATCATGAGTCAATAAGGTTTGTGATAAAACCGAGACATCAAAACGCAGTTCACAATAGTTTTGCTCAAAAATCACCGGGCACTGGAAGCGGTTGTCATAAAGCTTGGTGTAATTGGGACGAGCGTAAGGCAAAGCCAAAGTATGAATATCCAACTCATGACCAGTCAGTTCTTTGAACAAAGAGACGATTGAACTTAAGAAGTACTCACTACAGAAAGGAAGGAGATCACCCACTTCCAAGGTGTTCTCAATCTGAATCACAGCTTGCTCGGAATCTAGAAACAATTTAACCGAGAAGATAGGCCCATTCAGGCGCAAATACTTGAAGCCCGACTTGATGGCCTCCCCGACATTTTGACTGGTTGATAGCGCATAACCCAACACACCAAAGTGACTTAGACTTGCATGCTCTCCCAACCAAAGACCTAGACCATCGTGAGGAAAACTCTGATTAGCCGCGCTAAACAACGCAAGTTTATCAGCGTAAGTCAGCTTTCCATTCGGGTCTCGCCAATCCATGGCTTCCAAACCCACATCCATGAGTAGCTTTTCAATATCGATACCTCGTTGCTCTAAGGTATTCAACAGTAGCGCGATATCTAATGTGCCCAACTGATGCCGATGTCCGGTTGGCTTATACTCCGCGATAATCTCCAATCGTCTCTCCTTATATCTAACCCATTCCCATAAGCATGACTACTCAGCTTCAACAACACTGCTGACAAAATCGTGATTGGTAACGTGCTCTTGTCCGAATATGACCTCCCAATTCTACGCTACTCATCGCACAATGGTTTTAATTGTTAAATTTATGTGAACCATCGCAATGATAAAAACGAACCCTGCGCCACACAGTTTGATTGATTCTAATGGTCAGCCGATCATTGGACATTTCGATGGCATCCCAAAACAACTGAACATCGAGAACTTTGACTACCGAAGCTCGATGGATTCAAAAGCAGCTCCTTGGCAGAGGCACTTCCACTACAAGCAATTCCAGTTTGTCAGTATCGTCACCGACACACACATTATTGGTGTCGCTATCGCAGATATTCGCTACTTAGGCTCGGCATTTTGTTACCTGTACGATATCGAGAGTAACAAACTAGAAGAGTGTTCATGGTTACGACCGCTGGGGTTTGATAAACACGTAACGCCTTCACCATTTGAAGGAAAGACAAGCATTGCCGGCCAAAGCATTGCTTTCGATATCAAAGGCAAACAATGGCGAGTTCGCTTGAATACCAAGCTCATCAAGGCCGATGTCACTTTAGACCCTAAAATCGACAGCTTACCTATGGCGATGTGCAGCCCAACGGGTTATTCAGGTTGGACTTACACCCAAAAGCACAATGCTGTGCGAATAATCGGCGACATCCAAATCAAGGGCACATCATTAAACCTCACGCAAGCTCTTGCTGGGTATGACTTTTCAGCAGGCTACATGAGGCGTGAAACCAGTTGGCGCTGGGCAAGCATCAACACTCAATCCAATGGCACTGATATTGGCCTGAACCTCGCAGCGGGCGTCAATGAAACTGGAGGCTGCGAAAACGTATTGTGGGTAAATGGAACCAGACACTTACTTAACCCGGTACAGTTTACGTTTAGTCGCCAAGATACAAACTTTCCTTGGCAGATAACATCACAAGATGGACGTATAAACCTGATCTTTACGCCCTTAAATAACCGCAGCGAAAAGCTCAATTTATGGCTGTTAAAGAGTAACTTTCGTCAGTTCATTGGTCACTTTTCTGGCTCAATTCAAGACAACGACGGCATAACTCATCAACTCGATGGCGTTCTTGGCCTAACGGAAGATCACTTTGCTCGCTGGTAAGCCTCTACCTAAAAAATAATACGCTAAACCAATTCATCAACTCAGTCAGACATTACACAACTATCGCGCCACAAGGATTAGCGAATGGACATCGACTCATTGATCAATCACCCAGAATGGCTGCTGTTAGTATTGGCGCCCTTGTTCGTAATCTGTATGTTGGCCGAATATTTCATTGGTCAGAAACAAGGCCGATTACCGAGCAATTCTCAATACAAACTGCCAGAAGTGATGTGTAATTTCGTGTTAGCAGGCATGCATCAACTCTCCGACTTATTAACTGGTTTATTCGTGGTTCAGCTGTATCTTTGGCTATTCGGCTGGCGCTTAATGGACATTGAGATGGGCGTGCTGAGTTTTGTTGTATTGATGGTGTTACAAGATTTTTTCTATTACTGGTTCCATAGATCAAGTCATCGTATTCGCTGGATGTGGGCCGCGCACGTCGCACACCACAGTTCAGAAAAAATGAACTTTAGCACAGCTTTTCGTCAGAGTTTGATGTACCCATTCGCAGGCATGTGGCTATTTTGGGTACCGCTCGTCATCATAGGTTTCGACCCTAGATGGGTGATCTTTGTGGTGCTTCTGAATTTAGGTTTGCAGTTCTTCGTCCATACACAATGGATACGAAGCTTGGGGCCACTTGAATACATCTTTAACACCCCTTCGCATCATCGAGTACATCACGGCAAAAACCCGCAATACATCGATAAGAACTACGCTGGCGTTTTGATCATTTGGGATAAGTTGTTTAGTACGTTCGAACCTGAAGTTGAAACTGTACGTTACGGCGTCACTAAATCAGTAAACAGTTTTAACCCGATAGTGGTTACCTTTCAAGAATGGAAGGTTATATTCAAAGATTTGAGGAGCCGAAAGTTGACCATGAAACAAAAAATCCAATTGATACTCTCACCTCCTTCAGACTAATCAAAGCGATCGGATTCGGATTTAGTACACCTTATGAAAATCAATTAGGTTGAATGTGAGGTCACTTACCCAGAAATCTCCGTTCAAGTCGGCGCCTTGCACGTATCGCTTGTCTCCCATTTCTAAAGTCACAATGTATTTGCCCGCGATGAGCCCCTCTACCATGTAAAAGCCATCACTCTCAATTTCGCTCGAATACTCAGTGCCTTTCTGAATGTGTTTAAAGTGCAGATAAGCATTGTTTTCTATGTCGCCTTCTACTGTGCCATCGACACCAAATGACACCACCATTTCAATGTGTGCATGAGTCAGGCCTACCTGTTTGGTATTCACAAATACAGGGTTTTGTATTGGCGTTAGGTTCAAGTCAAGCGCTCCCTCATCTATGTAGATAGGTAGACTATCTCTGGCTGGGACGCTGGTGAATTCAAATCGGCCTTTTGCGTCACTGACTGCTCGTTGATCCAAGATTTGTAGGCTTACCCCTTGTATGGGCTGTTTGTGGTGATCGTAAACAATCCCAGTTAGCTTTGAATGATTGTACTTATTCCACCCAACAAACTCTCCGATGTTCTCATCAAAATAGGTTTTCGCGCCAAATTCAGTGGTCATTTCTACGCCGTATCTGTCTTCATTTCCTTCTAACTTGAACACGAAATAAGGATTCACACGTGCTTCTACCGAAGCCGTAAACGAGATATCCTGCTTTTGATACCGGGCTGATACGTTAGTGGTGAGTTCTTGGAAAACATTAAGCGGATCCAATACACATTCTTTGCAGGCATTCCTTAGAGAGAGTTCCGTGCGTTCATGGTGACCAGACCCATTGACCGTTCCTGACACATTCCACGACGTGTCTGAAAAACCACTTTTGGCCAAACCAATGGTGTGTAAATAGTCATCTTGATGAGAAGCCTTGGTGTAGCGATAATCACCTGAATATGACAGAAACAGATTGCGCGAGACCTTGGAATTCAGTTTCGGCTCAACACTCAATTCATCTTCGTCGTTTCTCACTGTTAGAAATGCCGTAATGTTGGCAAGAGACAGATTATATTTGAACACATCGTATTCCATCGACTCCAAGTCCAACTCGTCAGTTTTATTGAGTTCAATAGAGGCAGACTGGTCGCTGCCCAGCAAAACATCAAACTCCATTGGAAAACGATTAAAGTCCGGCAGCCAACCAATATGGCCCGCAAACCAATGTGTTGGTAAGTATCGCCCCTGCAAACCGATAAGATCTTTTCCATCTTGCCTAATAAAAGCACTGCCCACCGTGAAGTAATCAGCCAAACCATATTCCAGTGACACTGCACCCGCTCGGTCGGCCCCTTCGTTACCAACCACTTCAACGCCCCACTCATTACTAGGCAAGAATGCATCTTCTAAACCCGCGACCGTAATCTCTTCTTCTCTCCACACACCTTTGGACAAGTAATAGCGGAACTTAATAGTGTCGCCAGGGGAAATATTGTCTTCTTCGACAACAAAACGTCCAAATTCATCAGAGCGATAGGTGTTTTGATAAATTCCGTTTACCAGTACATCGATACTGATATTCGGTTCAGTCGTACGCTCTAATTGCAGGTTACCAAACTCCAA
This sequence comes from Vibrio sp. S/42/10, assembly GCF_029890535.1. Taxonomy (NCBI): domain Bacteria; kingdom Pseudomonadati; phylum Pseudomonadota; class Gammaproteobacteria; order Vibrionales; family Vibrionaceae; genus Vibrio; species Vibrio sp. S/42/10. The sequence goes on from NZ_JAKMZC010000015.1 coordinate 135,022, forward strand.
CTGACGCTTTCTATTGGTGTAGTAAAGACCATCTTCTAGGGTTTGATTAACGGTAAAAACACTGCCATCTAACAGCACATGCCCTACTTCTAATGACCCTTCGCCGTCATGCGCTTCTACCGCGATATTGTAATAAACGACAGGGTTATCTTCGCGAGTATCGATTGATAACCGCGACAAGGAATGTTCAGTCGTTAATAGAGTGTCAGAGATAGCGTAAACGTCGGTGCCTGTCTCACTGTCCTGATAAACAGAGGTAGCAAATCGAGCCGCTAACCCCACACTAGCCAGTGGTTCAATAGCAGGGATATTACCAACCTGTTTTAAGGCTTCTGCTTTTTGTCGAGACTCGCTCTTTATCTTAGAGATGACAGCTTCGAGCTCAGTCAGTGAACTGAATTCAGGAGTAACAGTAAGGCGATAATCATCAATGTCCCAACGGACTTTAGCAGGGATACAGGCTTGTAAACTGTACCAATGTATATAGGTTTTCGAGTCAATCACTTCGTATTTGATCGTCTGGATATTATTGTCATCTCGATAACAGATGGCTTGTTGGGTATCCACGATATAAGGCGGTGATTCTCTTCCTACATCTTGCGGTAAGTAGATTTCACAGTACCCGCTTTCATCACACTGGCCATTCATTTCTAACAAATAAAAGGCCGCATTGGAGATCGAGATAAACGGCTCTTCGTAGTCATCCATCATTACGCGATAAAAACTGTCACCCACTCTCCCGACTCGAACTTCAATGTGCGCGGGGTAAAGTTCGCTTGCATCATCACTAGGTGATGACTGTGCACCTAAAGGTAACAAAGACAAGAATAAAGAGAGCGACAAGAGAACTTGCCAGACCATGTGTTTGAACATTCTGTTTTACACGATTCGCTATTACGACACAGGATCTGGTTGGAACGATATCAACCGCACAAATGCCAAAAACACAAATGTCACAAACACAGACGTTAACAGCATACGCGGCACCAAGAATGCAAACATTACAAAATGCATTCGTGCAGCGACTGATCGTCTTGAAGCAAAGACACCTTGGATCCTATAGGGAAAGATTTCGTTAGCTCAGCATTACGCAGCAACACCAATTTTTCGCTGTGATCATCGACATTCAACTTAGCATTGAACTGAAAGTTACCATCGTTGCGAATGGTAAGGCTCTGGTTTTCACAAGTAAACTTTACGTCTTGTATCTGCTTACCTTTCTGCACATAAACAGGCACGTAGCTGTTTATGTGAAAGTTAAGCTGGAATGCTGACCCATTATTGGATTGGCCCTTAGCCGACAAATCCAATTCAGATAACTCTTTCGCCTTTGCGATAGGAGAAAACCACAAGTAAGCACGGTACTCGCCGTCAGGCATATCATCAGGAAGCGCGTTCATACGCAGACGAACTGTACGTCTTTGATTAGGTTTTAGCTCTCGAATAATAGGTGGTGACACCTTGATCCAATTGGCGATATTTTCAGACTCCGTCACGTTTGCATCGGTTCGTACCAAGCCAGTGGCCTTAATTGGACGATAGATCGGTTTAATCTCAAGACGAATGGGTTGATCAGAATTGTTTTCAACCACGATTTTTTCCGTCACAGATGTATCAGCATCTAAAACAAAACGAGTTGGCGCGATAAGGAGTTGGGCATGAGCTTGAGCACAGAAGAGTAAGCCGAGGACACATGAGATGAACAACTTCATTTATAATTAACCTCAAAAGGGATAGTACTGGTGTAAATGCCAGCAGGATGATTAGCGCCAATTTTCACTTTTGCACCAATACACAGTAATTTGCTTCTTCCGTTACTTTGGATTTTTGCTCTACCTCGTTTTGATAAACCACAACCAAAATAAAACTTTCGAATACGGAGACGTTTAGATTTACGTGAGTGATTGAGGTATTGTTTAGACGGGAGAGATACCACAATTTTCTTGCCTGGTTCTCCTTCAGCGTAAAAACGCACCACATAGACCTGACCATTGGCTGGATTTGCATCTGCATTTTGTCCTGATCCAGAGATATACATACCCGGAAATTTCACTTCCATATTTTCAGGAATAATTTCTAAAGCATGAAATGGACTTGAATAAATAATTAGGCCAATACAGGCAACGTATTTTAAAAAAAAGTTCATAGTAAAAACGGCTGATAAGTAACAGCCGTAAGTATTAGACTTGTTTTATATAATTACTGGTAAGTTACATCAACTGCAACGTTTGCAGTATAAGTACCAGCAACTAATGTCGCACTTGAAGTACGAGCTGTACCGCCAATTTTAAGATCCGCAGAACCACCGGTTAGAGTGATTGCATTATTAAAGTCAAATTCAGCTGCGATTGTATTTGCACCGTTAGCCAAGTTTGTATCAGAAATACTAACGGTCACTGCATCACCAGACTCTCCAGAAAGAGTAAACGCTGCCGCCCCTGCATCTGCTTGAGCAATAACAACATCCGTTGTGTTATCTGAAGTGATGACACCAAAATCAAGATCACTTGTTTTTATCATTGTAATTGCTTGTTTTACTTCGAGTGTTGCATCAAAAGTGTCACTTACCGCGAAAACGTTCGCAGAAGAGATAGAAAGTGCAGATACAGCAACAACCTTAAAAACTTTGTTCATTTTTTTAATCCTTTATATAAAATTGACTTATTTTCAGAGTCACTTAACCATTAATAAAGTTAACAATTAAGTAACATCTAATCCTATTTAGAAAGCGTAAACATTGACACTTATTTATAAACAAATGAGGAACAGTGAGAATAAGATCACGCAAATTGATATAAATAACATTAGTGAAATTACTGATATTAGAGTATTTGTGTTAATCATATATAAAAC